>JBDTPR010000013.1:0-28475 GCA_039932635.1 Candidatus Solibacter sp. | reverse complement strand
TCTTCGGATTCCAGCGCTTGGTCTGGTGCCCGAAGTGAACGCCAGCTTCGAGCAACTCCTTCATCGAAATTTGAGGCAAAATAACTCCTAAAACGTGCTCTATTAGCCCAACCGCGCGGTCCAAAGCGAGATTTACGCGGCGGACTGGAGCCGGATGTCTGTTGGTTGCTGGTTTTGCAAGAGCCTGGAGGGCGAAAACCGCCCTCCAGGTCTCGCCGAGGATTAACGCTTGGAGAACTGGAACCGCTTGCGGGCGCCCTTTTGACCGTACTTCTTGCGCTCGTGTTTCCGCGGGTCGCGCGTGAGGAAGCCAAGCTTCTTCAAACGTCCCCGCAGTTCCGCGTCGAACTCCACTAAAGCCCGGGAAATACCCAGTCGGCAAGCGCCGGCCTGACCGGCCACGCCACCGCCGGAAGCGAGGATCAACAGGTCGAATTTGTCCGTGGTTTCGGTGGCCGCTAGCGCCTGCCGAACTACGAACCGCGCACCTTCAGTCGAGAAGTAGTTCTCGAAAGTGCGGTTGTTGACCTTGATCTCGCCCGTTCCGGGCCGTAAAAATACGCGAGCCACCGACGTCTTGCGGCGACCCGTACCCAAATATTGAACGATAGCTGCCACTAACTGTTACCTTCCTGCGCTATTTGATGGTCAACGCGACGGGTTGCTGCGCCGCGTGCGGATGAGTATCACCCGCATAGACATTCAGTTTCCGGAACATCTGTTTGCCGAGCTTGGTTTTGGGGAGCATGCCGGAAATGGCATCCTCGATGAGACGGGTAGGCTTCTCGGCACGAACCCGCTTCAGGCTCTTCTCCACCAGCCCGCCCGGATATCCGGTGAAGTGGCGATAAAGCTTGTCCTCTTCCTTGGCGCCGGTTACTTTCACTTTGGCGGCATTGATCACAATGACGTGATCGCCCGCGTCGATGAAAGGGGTGTAGCTGGGTTTTGTCTTACCCATCAACACCATAGCGGCCTTGCTTGCCAGCTTGCCCAGAATGACATCCTGGGCATCGATCAGATGCCACTGGCGGTTAATCCCATTCTTTGTGGGGAACTCGGTACTCATTGACACACGTCTCCAGCTATTCGCGGTTGCAAAGTATTTAGTTTAGGGGGTTTGGGGTTTCGTTGTCAAATCGGGTTGCAGATTCGACACACGTGGTGCCCCGGCGGACGTCCGCGTAAACCGTCCGCTCGACCTCTACCTACGATACCATCGAATTATCGCTGCCCACTGGAAGAACAATCTGCGCGTGGTGCTCGTCTCCACCCGCAATCCGTTAAACATCGGCGCCTCCGCCCGCGCCATGGCCAATTTCGGCTTCTCACGCCTGTGCGTCGTCACGCCCTACGACGTAGCCTTCCGCGAAGCCCGTTCCGCCGTCGGCGCTGCCCCCCTCCTTCAAAAGGCTCAGGAGTTTGCGACCCTCGCGGACGCGGTCGCCGACTGCAAACTCATAGTCGGCACCACCAGCATCGGCCACCGCGAATTGCAGCATCCCCTGCGCCGGCTGGAGTATGGGGCGAAGTTGATGTTGCGGACCCTCCCCGAAGCTCCCGTAGCCCTGGTCTTCGGCAGCGAGAAATTCGGCCTCTCCAACGACGACCTGAGCCACTGCCACTGGCTGATGCGCATCCCCACCGTCGGGCAGGACCTCTCCATGAACCTCGGCCAGGCCGTCGCGCTCTGCCTCTACGAAATGGCGCGCGACCCCAAGGCCGAAATCGCACAATCCGACAAAACGGAGTCGGCGACGGCAGCCGAGACCGAAGCCATTACCCGCCGCCTGCTCGAAGCCCTGGAGAAGAGCGGCTACGTCAACCCGGTCACAGCCGCGTCCACCGACGAAAAGGTCCGCCGCCTGATCCGCCGCCTCGACATCTCCGCCAGCGACGCGCCCGTGATCCTGGGAATGCTCCGGCAGATCCTGTGGAGGCTGGGGGAATGACAGAGGTACTTCTAGTTGAGAACCTCAAGCACACCGGCGATCGCTTCGCGGATGTTCTGCTTGAGTTTATCAATGGTTCCACCCTGGGAGTAACAGCCGGGCAGCGCGGGAACCTCCGCCCAGAAACCGCCCTGGGGATCCTCGTGGATGACAACCGCGTAGTTACGCAGATTTTCTCACAGGCTTCGGGATCAGGAGAATTGCTCTTCGAAGAGTCGCCGTGCCCACTTCAAGCCTTCCGGGGTTAGCACCACGGATTTTGCTTTGTTCTTAGGGTCCGCGATGAAACCCTTTTCGTGGAGGCGGTCCATCACGTCCCAAGCGTAGGATTTCCAGGCGCGAGCGCCGTACTCGTCCTCTTCCCATAACGTCAGGCGCAGGAGCGCCAGCACCGCGCTGTCTACTTTGTCCTTGTTATAGTCCATAACGCTACCTTCTCAAAAATTCTAGCGCGGATGGGGGTCCGTCTGGGGCCGTCTCGCCTCGTAGACCTTGAGGTTGGTATACACCAGGCGGAGCAGCGGCGATTCCGCCGTCCGCAGCAGGTCGCCGATCACGTGATCCGCCTCAATGGCGCCGCCTGCCTCCATATCCCGCAGCATCGACGCGGTGAGCGTCGAACCGGACTCCGTGAGCATGGTGCGCGTCCGCTCCAAGGCGGCGGGCGTGAGCGGGAAGCCGGCGGCGGCCGCGATCGTCCGGCATTCCTCGATCAGGCGCAGCACGAACTCCCTGCCTCCCGGCGCCGCACAAATCTCGCCAATCGACCCGCGAAGCAGGCACGTGGCGCCCGCCAGCGAGGCCAGGAAGGTCCACTTCTCCCACATATCGAGCAGGATATGCGGACTCGCCTTGTGGTCGAAGATCGCGCCCTGCATCAAGCTGTCGATCGCCGCCGCGCGCTGCGAAAGCCTACCGTCCCGCTCCCCAAAGGTAATCGTGTGCCCCTTATTGAGGTGGACGATTTCGCGTTGCCCATTCAGTGTTGCCGCGATCAGGCACCGTCCGCCGAGCACGCGTGCAGCCCCGAATTCGGCATCCAGCGCATCAAGGTGCCGCATGCCATTCAGCAGCGGCAGAATCGTGGTCTCCGGTCCCACCGCGGGAGCCAGTGCGCGGATCGCTTCCTCCAGATCGTAGGCCTTGCAACTCAATAGAATGAGATCGAACGTGCTCGCCAGGTCCTCGGCCAGCACGGTCGCGGGTCGTGGCAGGGAGACATCGCCGAACGGGCTGCGGATCTGCAATCCGCGTGCCGCCAGTTCGCCCGCCCGCCCGGGGCGCACAAGAAATGTAATGTCGCGCTTCGCCTCCAGCAGACGGCCGCCGAAATAGCCGCCGACCGCGCCGGCGCCGATCACCAGAGTGCGCATCAGATCATGATAACGGCTTCACTTGCCCACAAAGATCGAAACACCGGCCGGAGAGGTGGCGCCTCCCGTGCTCGCCTGCAACGACACCGCCCCTGTCGGCAGGGTCGCCGGCAATTGGATGGCGATCTGGTAGAGTCCCGCCGACCCCGGCGATAGTACAGCGCTCAACAGCGTCGCCGGCTGGCCGCCAACCGTGACCGTCACCGGGGCCGCGACCGCAGGTGCGCCGACCACCGCGGATCCGGCTGCGGTCGGCGGAGCGGTCGCGCCGAAGCCCGTCGCCCATAGCGTCAGCACCTCGCCAGGCTTGGCGGCGACGGCGCCCGGCGTCACCGACGGGTCGCCGATGTACGCGTAATCCGGCGCCCGCGTGGCCACGGCGATGTTGGTATTGGGATAAAGGAAGAACGTCGGAGCGGCGGCCTGCAATTGCGCCGTAGCGGCCGCACTCGCAGTGCCATTATTGGTCACCACGACATTGACCGGTCCCACGGCAGAGTCCGACGGCGCCTGCACATTGATCTGCGTGGCGCTGATGTAATAGACGAAGGCGGGCTTGCCGTTGATGGTCACGCTGACGCCATCGAGTGCGGTGGGCAGCTTGCCGCCCACTACCTCTTCATCGCGCCAGATGCGGCCAGGATTGGTGTTCGCAAGATTGGCGCCGCGGATCATCACCCAGGAACCGGCGGAAATGCCGGGCTGAAAACTCGCGGCGTTGGTCACGTCCGTGATAACAGGGGCCGCCGCGGGAGCAAATTTCGCCACGAACGCCTCGCCCAATCCCGCCGGAGCCTGCACGCCTCCGGGGACGGGGGAATCGAGCGACCATGTCTGTCCCGCGATCACCGTATTGCCCTGCGCATCCACCGCGACGGCCAGCGCGCTCTCGTCGGCGGAAGCTCCGAAATAGGTGGATGAAAGCAGCTTGCTGCCGTCCGACGCAATGGTCGCCACGATGGCGTCGGCGTTGCCCGCATTGGCTCTCTGCACGCCCAGCGAGGGAAGGAAGTCAGAGGCTCGCGTGCCACCGGCAACCACGGGATTGCCCGCCGGATCGAGCGCGACGGCCGAGATCCAGTTCTGCGTGGTGAAAACGTTCGGCTCCGCGGCGAAGATCTTCGAGGGACCGAAACTGACGTGGCCGTTGAGGAAGGTCGAGAACTGGAGCGATGCGCCATCGGGACTGAGCTTGGTGAGGAAACCGCTGGTCTGGATGTTCTGCAGGATGGCGTATACCGTACCGCCCAGCGCCGCGAGACTCCGCACTCCCGGCAACAGAGGAGCTCCGGCCTGAAGCCATGTAACGCCGCGGTCCGTGGAGGTGAAGAGGCCTGAGCTTTCGGTTGCGGCGTAAAGCTTGCCGGCGGCATCCACTGCGATGGCGGTGGTATTGGCGGTGGTGACGGGCGCAGCGGGCAGTGGAGTCCAGGTAACTCCGCCATCGTTCGAGCGCGAACTCACGCCGTTGTAGATCGTTGTGGGGTTGGTGGATGCGTCCACCGTGAAGGTGTTGGAGGCGACTACGGGCTCGGACAGTTGCTTCCATGTAAGGCCGCCATCGCTGCTGCGGTAGATATACGGCGGCACGAAGCCGCCCTTGAGGAAGATTTGCGTCGAGTACGCATAGATACTGCCGGTGACGCGCGGATCGAGCGCGAAGGAACTCACGTCGGTCCCCGGGAAAACAATATTGGCCCAGGTGACGCCGCCGTCGGTGCTCTTGCGCATGACGAGGCTGGTTCTCCAATACACGACTGCGGGATTCTGCGCGTCGATGGCGACTTGCACCGTGATGTTGTTGTCGGCGGAATCGACCAGTGTCCAGTTGGCGGCGCCATCGGTGGACTTGTACAGGGTGGCTTTGGCAATCTGCCCGGCGGCGGGGGCGGCCGCGGCAAAGAGTGTCTGCGGATGCAGCGGGTCTATCGCCAGGGACTGCACCTTGCTGCCCGCGATACCGCGGCTCGCCTTCACCCAGGTTGCCCCGGCGTCGATGCTCTTGAAGACGCCGCCATCGGTGGAGGCGGCGTAAAGTGTGGCGGGCGTTCCCGGGTCGGCGACAAGCGCCTGCAGGTAGGCGAAGGGGAGATCGCTCAGCGGCCTCCAGGTAGCGGCGCTGTCGGTGCTCTTCCACAAGGAACGCGCGCCGAAGTTGCTCTGCAGCGGTTTAACAAGGTGAAAGTCCACTGAGGTGGTGACCCCGGCTAGATAGGCGGCGCCGGTGCGATCGACCGCGACGGCCATGCCGTAGGAATCGGCGCTGCCGCCGATGGCAGTCTCATAGACTTTCTGTGTGCCGTCAGGCGAGAGCTTAAAGACGATGGCCTGCGTATCGCCTGCCGGGCCGAAGCTCTGCGTGGGGTTGGTGGGGAGCACCGTGGCCATGGTGCCGGCTACGTAGGAGCTGCCCGCCGCATCCACGGCGATGCCGGCGTTAGCAAGTTCGGCGAAGCGCTGGCGGGCGTGGAAGTAATTGTAAACCAGCGCGCCTTGCGGGTCGAACTTGGCGACGAAAGCGCCACTACCGGTGGGCGAGCCTTTGAAGCCCGTAAAGCCGTCGGCGATGTTGATCGAGCCGGTAAGATACGCATTGCCCGCCGCGTCCAGCGCAAGGGCGTAGGCGCCATCGTCATCGGGTCCGCCCAGGAAAGTTGACCAGACCAGCTTGTCGCCGTTGGGACTGAGCTTGGCGACGAAGGCATCATAGCGGGCCGGCGAAACGCCATTATTGAGCGTGGCCTGTGCTGGCTTGAGGACGGGGAAGTCAACCGAGCGAGTCCAGCCGGTCACGATCACATTGCCGGCCGAATCCACCGCCACGCCGGTGGCCCAATCGTCACAGCAACCTCCGAGTAGGGTGGACCACAGCAGCGCGCCACCTGGTGCGAACTTGGCCACGAACGCGTCGGTCACGCCGGCGTGCCGGGTCTGGTAGGCGCCGGCGGTCGCCTTGAAGTCGGGCGAGTAAGTGAGGCCCGCCACATAGGTATTCCCCTGAGGGTCGGTGGTGACGGCGGAGGCGTAATCCTGGCCGCTGCCGCCGAGAATCGCGGTAAACACCGGAGCGGCGGCGTACGATGTTACGGACGTCAGGCAGAGTGCCACGATGGCTGTGGAAAGGAGGGACACACTTACACTGCGTAATTCGGCGATGTTCTTGACTGCCTGCAAAATTCTTTTCACAGGTTGCCTGAAAGCAGGTCGGGGGCCATCATGCGCAGTCAAGCTCCGCCAACCCTTCTGCCGTGGACACAATCACCGCGTACTCGCCCGAGAGCGATCAGTGGTCGCCGCCGGGGCCTGGACGCTTCGGCTTCGTCGGGTCGTCAGGCTTGAACACCAGGGTGATGTCCACGATATGCGTTTTGGCATCGATTTTGGTCTCGGCCTTGGTGTCGCCGAGCCCTTCGAAGAGAGCCTGCTCCTTGATACGATTCAGAAAGTAATCGGGGTACTCGGGATTGAAGGTCTTGCCTTCCTTGAGGGTCCAAATACGTTGGATCTCGGCCTCGCCGGTGAGATCGAGGCCGGTGACCGTCAGTTTGCCGGCGATGTACTGCGCGCCGGGTTCGATCTGGAGCGCGAGGTTGACCGCCTTCTTCGCGTCGTCGAGGGAGCGCTCTGAAGTGAGCTTCGCATCGAGATAGCCGGCGCGGCGCACGGCCTTGCGGATCTTGTCCATCCCGTCGTTAATCTTGTCGAAGTTGGCGACATCGCCGGTCTTAAAGTCGCCCGTTTTGATCAGCACGGCGGGGTCAATTGGGCTGACGCCAACGATCTCGACCTTGCCCAATGAGTAGCTCTGGCCTTCGTCGATCTTGACGAAAACGTGCACGCCCTCGACGTCGCTGACCGGCTCTGCGCGGATTTCGACAAACGCGACGCGGACGCGCCCGCGTTGCTCGTACAGCGGGCGTACGGCGTGATCCAGCAGGTCGCGGAAGCTGCTTTCGGTGAACGGCGCGCCCACGGCTGTCAGGTGCACGGCTTCGCGCAGGGCGGTCTGGGGGATCACCTTATTGCCCTGGAATGTGATCTGCGCGATGGCGGGCAGATTGCGCGCGGGGCGAAACAGAATGGCGAACTGCTCGGTCCCCAGCAGCGTGACCTTGCCGGCGATCTTCTCTTTGAGCCCCTTCGAGACCAGGTACTCCTGAATCCAGGCGGTGTAGCGGTCCATCACGGGCTTGGTGGCGGGGACGCGCGTCATCGAAAAAAGCGAGTCCTTGGATTGCAGCATAGCCTCCAGGTCCTTGTCGGGTACGCCGAGTTCCTCAAACCGCACAGGATAGGACGGCTCGACTTCGGTGACTTGGAATGTCGCGGCGTAGCCCTTGTTCGGTCCCGGCTCGAATTGATAGCCCACGGTCTCGAAGACTCCGGCAGCGGTGAGGCGGTCGCGGGCCGCGTCGAATTCCTCCTTGCCGGCGAGTTGGCCGATCTTGAGCCCGGAAACGGCCACTACCTGTTCGCGGGTGTAGTTGCGGTTGCCGACCACGGTGATCGACTCGACGGGCCACTTGGAAGGGGCTTCTTTGGGAGCCTCCTTGACAGGCGCGGAGGCAGGCGCGGCGGACTTCTTCGCGGGCGGCCTTTTGGCGGGCGTCTGGGCAAGCGCCATCCCGGCGAGCAAGAGTAGGGTCAGACACACCTTCATAATCTTTATGGTAGACGCGCGGGACGGGTTTGGGATTACGCCGGATGTGTCCGCTAGAATGGAAAGAGTGCCCTACGATCTGATTGTCATTGGAAGTGGTCCCGGCGGCTACTCCGCAGCCATTCGCGCCGGCCAGTACGGACTCAAGACAGCGCTTATCGAGAAGCAGGCCAAACTCGGTGGAACGTGTCTTTTAGTGGGATGTATCCCCACCAAGAGCCTGCTCCATACGGCCGACGTTTGGGAGCATTTCGTGAACGCCGAGGCCGATGGAATTCACGTTGAGAACGCGCGCCTGGATTACCCCAAGGTGAAGGACCGCAAGGACGGCATCGTGAACAAACACTCCAAGGGAGTGGAGATGCTGCTCAAGCGCGCCAAGGTGGAACGGGTATCCGGCTTCGCCACGCTGAAGGGCGGCGGCAAGGTGGAAGTGAAGACCGACGCCGGCGTGCAGACCCTGGAAGCGAAGAACATCATCATCGCCACCGGCAGCGAAGCGCGCATGATTCCGGGTCTGGAACCCGATCCCGAATTCATCCTCACCAACATCGAAATCCTGAACCTGACCGCGGTGCCGAAGAGCCTCATCATCATTGGCGCAGGCGCGGTGGGCGTGGAGTTCGCCAGCATCTTCCGGCGCTTCGGCAGCGAGGTGACGGTGATCGAGATGCTGCCCAGCATGGTGCCGGTGGAGGACGAGGACATCTCCAAGGAACTGGAGCGCGTCTTCAAGAAGCAGAAGATCCGCGTGGAGACGGGAGCGCGCGCCGAGAACATCGAGCGGACCGGCACGGGCGTGAAACTCACCATGACCACCAGGGACGGCAAGCAGGAAGTCCTGGAGGCCGAGAAACTGCTAGTGGCGGTGGGACGCAAACCGAATACCGATAAGATCGGCCTGGAAAACACCAAGGTGCAACTGGATCGCGGCTTCATCAAAGTGAGTCCCAACCAGATGACCGACGAACCGGGCGTGTACGCGATCGGCGACGTGGTGGCGGGGACTCCGCAGCTCGCGCACGTGGCGACGCGCGAGGGCATGATCGCGGTGGCGCACATGGCGGGCAAGCCGGCGCAACCGATCAATCGCAACCGCATTCCGGGAGCCACTTACACGCAGCCGGGAATCGGCAGCGTCGGGCTGACGGAAGCGCAGGCTCGGGCGCAGGGCTTCAAGGTAAAGATCGGCAAGTTCCCGTTCGCGGGCAACAGCCGCGCCACCATTTTGGGACATCACGAAGGCTTCATCAAAGTGGTGGCCGACGAAACGTACGGTGAGATTCTGGGCGTGCACATCATCGGGCCCGAGGGCTTCGAACTGATCGCGGAGGCAGTGACCGCGATGGAAGCCGAAGCCACGGTGGACGTGATGATGCAGGCCATTCACGCGCACCCCACGTTGTACGAGTCGTTGGGCGAAGCGTTCAACGCGGTATACGGTCTATCGATTAATGCGTAGCTGTAGATTGCGCCAACTCGGGCGGATCGATTACGCCAGCGCGCTGGAATTGCAGCAGCGCCTGGCGGCCGATCGCAAACAGGGACTGATCGGCGATCAGTTGCTGCTGCTCGAGCACCCGCACGTAATCACTCTGGGGCGCAACGGACACCTGGAGAATCTGCTGGCCGACGACGACATCATGGCGCGCGCGGGGATCGGGTTTTACCCGACGGATCGCGGCGGCGATGTGACCTATCACGGTCCCGGACAACTGGTGGGCTATCCGATATTGGATCTGCGGGACTGGCAGCGCGACGTGGGCGCGTATGTGCGCGCAGTGGAAGAGACGATTATCCTGACGCTGGCGGATTACGGCATCGAAGGCGGCCGTATTCCGAAGCTGACGGGCGTGTGGGTGGACGGGCGCAAGGTCGCCGCCATCGGCGTGCACCTGAGTAGATGGGTAACATCGCATGGCTTCGCGCTCAACGTGAATACCGACCTGAGCTATTTTCAGTACATTGTTCCCTGCGGATTGTCTAAGCCCGTGACCTCGATGGCCGCGCTTGGGGTCCGTGCAAGCCTGGAAGAAGTAGCGGCGCGATACGCCGTCCACTTCGCCAAAATTTTTGATTGCGAGCTGCTGGAGGAAACTCCGGCGCTGGCAGCTTCGATAGCCGAAAGAGAGAACTGATATGACCGACGTCGTCATGCCCCAGATGGGCGAAAGCATTGTGGAAGGTACCCTGACCAAATGGCTGAAGAAGCCCGGCGAGCGCATCGAGCGCGACGAGCCGCTCTTCGAGATCTCGACGGACAAGGTGGATACCGAAATCCCGTCGCCTGCCGCCGGCACGCTGGCGGAGATCCTGGTGGAGGAAGGCAAGACGGTCGGCATCAACACCATAGTTGCGCGCATTGAGGAAGGCGGCGCGACCGCCGCCAAGCCCGCGGAGAGTAAGCCCGCCGCCGCTCCTCCTGCGCCTCCTGCGGCAGCGCCGGCGGCTCCTGCTGCGCCTCCCGCGGCAGCGCCCGCCACTCCGGCAGCGCCTCCTGCGGCCGAGGCCGAAGCGCCTAAGGCGGAACCCTCGGAGCCCGCCGGACCGCTGTCGCCGCTGGTGCGCAAGATGGCGCGCGAGATGAATCTGGACCTCGCGCAGGTGAAGGGCACTGGTGCGGGTGGACGGATCACCAAGCAGGACGTCGAAGCGTATGCTGCCGGTCAGTCCCAGCCCGCGGCCCCGGCTGCGGCTCCTGTGGCTGAGGCTCCCGTGGCTCCGGCCGCTCCGGCTCCGGCTCCGGCGGCGCCGGTCGCACCGCTGCCGCCCGCCGGCCAGGCGAAGACGCGCATCGAGCCGATGAGCACGATGCGGCTCAAGATCGCCGAGCACATGGTGATGTCCAAGCGGACTTCGCCGCACGTCACCACGATCCATCGCGTCGATATGACGAAGGTGGCGAAGATGCGCGAGCGCCATAAGGCGCAATTCCAGGCGGCGTATGGTTTCGGCCTGACGTATCTGCCGTTCATCACGCGCGCGGCGGTGGCGGGCCTGCGGCAGTATCCGCTGCTCAACGCGTCGCTGGATAACAACAACATCATTTACCACAACGAGATCAACATCGGGATTGCGGTGGCTCTGGAGAACGGGCTGATCGTACCGGTAATCCGCGGCGCGGACGAGAAGAACGTGCTCGGGCTGCAGCGCTCCATTGTGGACCTGGCGGCGCGCGCGCGTTCGCGGCAGTTGAAGCCGGACGAGATTGCCGGTGGCACGTTCTCGATCACCAACTTCGGGAGCTTCGGCAGCATGATCGGCACGCCGGTAATCAATCAGCCGCAGGTGGCAATCATGGGTGTCGGCACGGTGGATAAGACGCCGGTGGTGATCGACGACGCAATCGCGATCCGCAGCATCTGCCATCTGTCATTGAGCTTCGATCACCGCCTGATCGACGGCGCGCTGGCAGATCAGTACATGACGAAGGTGAAGCAGGTATTGGAGAACTGGGCCGAAGAAGTTCTGTAAGCTTGTAGGCGGGCCTCCGGGTCCGCCCTTATCCCAGCGAGGGTCAGACAAGACCCGCCAGGCTCGAGAGAGCTCTGCTACAATTCTTCCCATGAAACGCAACCTCTTCTTGACGGGTCTGCTGCTTCTTGTGGCAGGCCTCGCTTCGGCAGCCGACCTTACCGGGAAATGGGCCGGGTCATTCAAGTACAACGACCAGGCCGTGCCCGTGACCGTTGAGCTCAAAGGCGCCACCGAAATTTCAGGCACCGTGACCGGCATGCCGGGCGGTGTCTTGCCGATCAAGGACGCCAAGCTGGATGGGGACAATCTCACCTTCTTCGTCATGATCGATTTTCAGGGCAATCCGGTCAAGATCATCTATAAGGGCAAGGTGGCCGACGGCGAAATCCGGTTCACGCTCGGCACCGAGGACGGAGGCTGGGGCGCGGAGATGGTCGCGAAGAAGGCTTAGTTCCCTTAGCGGTCGGCGCACTGTTGTGCGAGGATTGAAACACCCGTGGTCCGCTCGCCATTGAGCTGACAGGGATAAGGAGAAGGACTCAATGAGTGTGACACTGACGACCCGGGTAAACGGCGACGTGAGTATTGTGGATGCCAGCGGCAAGCTGACTCTCGGCGAAGAAACCAGCGCCCTGCGCACCAAGATCCGGGAACTGGTGGCGGGTGGGTCCAGGCGGATCATCCTGAACCTGGCCGACGTCAGCTACATGGACAGTTCCGGTCTCGGCGAATTGATCGGCGCCCATACTACCGTGACCACGGCGGGAGGCCAGATGAAACTATTGAACCTCGCCAAGCGGGTGCATGACCTTCTGAAGATCACCAAACTGTACACGGTATTCGAGGCGTTCGAGGATGAAGCCACCGCGGTGGGCAGCTTTACGGCGGCTAACGCCGGCTAACTTCCGGAACCCGGGACCGGCTACTGGTGGGTAAGTCTCCGGCGGCGATGGAACGCTGCCAGACTTACCACCCCGGCGCCGAACAGCAGGCAGGTGGACGGCTCCGGCGCTTCATTGAAGTCGGTATCGCTGAAAGCCTCGACTAGCACGCCGACGGGCGAATTCAGCCCGGCATTTGTCACCGTCTCGTTCAAGACAATTACGACCAGTCCGCCCGCCGGAGTTGCGAATGCCGTCTGGGCGAAGACCTGGAAGAAGCGAGGGCTGGTGCCGAAGAAATTCCCGCTGGCGCCGGCATCGCCAAGCCAGTTCTGGGATAGGTTGGCCGAATTATAGGACGTGTCGTACGCCGAGCCGAAGATGTTTGCGCTGTTGCTATCGAGGCTGATTTGCAGGAACGGCAACCAGTTCGGCACGAAAATCGAAACTGTTTTGTAGTGGTAGGAAGTAGCGGGGTTGATGATCCCGGGATACGCTTCCTGCCCGGACCAATCCTGAGGGACGCCGTTTCGGCTGAGCCGCCCCAGTTGAGTAGGATCGCTGCCAAAAATACTCACGTCGCTCGAATAGAGCACAGCGGCGTTTGCAAGCCTCGCAGAGAACCCAAGAGCACCCATCACTGTAAGCGCGATACAGTACTTTCGAATTCTGGACATCGTAGTATCCCTCCCCCAAGAAGTTGGCCTAATTACAGTAAATTAACTTGGATAGTCAGGTCAAGAGACATTTCTATTCGTGCGTGTCAGCACTTACGAATCCTAAATTAAAGCTGTAATCCAGTTAACTCCGGTGGTAGAATCCAGCTACTTTACGACTTAGATAGGAAGGGAGTAATGCGAATGATCAAACTCGGAATGCGCCGTCCACTAACTGCTGCCTTACTGGCGAGCGCCCTGGGGACCGCTGTGGTGGCTAACGCCCAGGATATCAGCGATTCCGCGTACCAGCAGATTCGGGCGTTGCTGCTCGAAAAGGAGTCGCGTAGCGCCGTGCAGCGCAAGCTCTCGGCCTCGCTGGCTTATGCCGGCAGCGCTGCGCGGGGGCTCTCCCCCGGCGGCATCACCGATTTGGGCGATCCGGCACTCTCGCTCAACATGGGGCCGCAGGGCGCCCTCGTGAGAATTAGGGGTACTGTATCACCCGCATTGTTGGACACGATCCGGCAGGTGGGCGGCAGAGTGGTTTACTCCAACGCCGCGCGAGGTTCGGTGCAGGCGCGCGTGCCCGTAAATTTCATCGAAGCCCTGGCGGCGCGCGCGGATGTGAGCGGCATTTCGGCCTCGTATCCGCCCAAATTGAAAAGCGCCACCCTTGCCAGCCTGTTACGGCGCTACCGCCTGCCGGCGAACGGCATCGGCCGCGCCGCCGGTCAGCCGTACCGCTTCGACCCGTTCCTGGGGCTGTCCTTCTTCATCGGCTCGCTCACCAGCCAGGGCGTGATCACGCATGGCGCGAATACCGCCGGGAGCACCTACGGAGCCAAGGGTGCCGGCGTTAAGGTGGGAGTTCTCTCGGATTCCGCCGAGGCGCTGCCCTTCCTGATCGGCACCGGCGATCTGCCTCCGGGCTCGCTGAATGTCGCCGATATCGACCAGATCCTCAACGGCGGACCGGGCACCAGCGAAGGCTCGGCCATGATGGAAATCGTTTACGACATGGCGCCCGGCGTGCAGCTGTTCTTCGCCTCCGCCTTCAACGGTCCGGATTCCTTTGCCGACAACATACGCCTGCTGCGCAATACCTACCATTGCGACATCATCGTGGACGATGTGGCCTACAGCGACGAACCGGTGTTCCAGGACGGCGTGATCGCCAGGGCCGTGGATGACGTCACGCAGGACGGCGCGATGTATTTCTCTTCGGCAGGCAACGAGGGAAATCTGACCAGCGGCACTTCGGGAACCTGGGAAGGCGACTTCAATCCCGCCGGCGCGGCTGGAGCTCCCCTGCCGGCCGGCTACACGGTTCATTCTTTCGGGGCAGCCAGTTTCATACGTCTCGGCGTTGCCACACAGGACATTACGCTGCATTGGTCGGACCCTTTGGGGAATTCCTCGAATGACTACGATCTCTTCGTGCTGAATGCAGCGGGCACGGCGATCTTATCCTCAGGCGCTTCCACTACTATCCAGGCAGGCCTTGGGTCCGACCCTATTGAAGAGGTTTTCAGGGGGAGCGGATTCGCGGCGAATTCCCGTGTGGTTGTAGTGGCAAAAGCGGGAGCCCAGGCCCGCGCGCTTCACATCGCAACCTTCGGCGGAACCCTGATAGGCGGCACGGCCGGCGAAACCCACGGCCATAATTCGGCGAGTTGCGTAGTGCTCGACCCCACTTGCACGGGGCGCGGGTTCGGCGTGGCGGCGGTGGCCTGGAACAGCGCTCGCGGCGCCACACGGCTATTCCCTGGCGGGGCGTTGAACCCCACCGAACCCTTCAGTTCCGATGGTCCGCGCCGCATGTTCTTCAAATCGGATGGCACCGCCATCACACCCGGCAATTTCCTGTTCGCCACCAATGGGGGCGTAGCGCTGGTGAAACCTGACATCGCGGCGGCGGACGGCACCACCGCCCGTACGCCTGGATTCAGCCCGTTCTTCGGTACCTCGGCGGCGGCCCCGCATGCCGCAGGTGTGGCGGCGATCGTCAAGTCCGCGAGACCCTCCGCCACCGGCGCGCAGATCGCCAACGCGATGACATCGACAGCCCTGGACATCCGCGCAGCCGGAATCGACCGCGACGCAGGCTATGGGATCGTCATGGCGATGGGCGCCGTCTTCGCCATACTGCACTAAGTTGCCGAGAGGGGGCCAGGTCCGCGCCTGGCCCCGCTTTCCGCCCGGGCCGTACTGATACCCTGAGAATCTGTGCGCTCCGTTCTCGCGATTCTCGCCGTGGTGCTGACGTCATGCGGTAAGGCTCCGCCCATGGAGCCGCACGCGCTGGCGCCATTGAGCGCGGCGGAGATCACGGCGGCCACCCGCATCATCCGCTCGCGCGTGCCCGACAATGCGCGCTTCAGCACCATGGCACTGGATGAGCCTCCCAAGGAGATGGTGCTGCACCGCGTGCCGACGGCGCGCCGCGCTTTCGCGGTGCTCTACGACGCGGAGGCCAATCGTACGTGGGAGGCCGTGGCCAATCTCGCCACCGGCCGCTTGGACAGCCTCCGCGAAGTTCGCGGCGCGCAGCCCATGGTCACCGGGGAAGACTCGGGGCGCGCCGACCAACTCGTGCGAAGCGATCCGCGGTGGCAGCAAGCCATGGCGGCGCGCGGGATTCGCGATCTCAATCATGTCGCGATTGTGGCGTGGACCGCGGGATATTTCGGACTCCCGGGCACGGACGACGGGCGCGTGGTCCGCGCGATCCCGTATTACACCGGCGGCAATGCACGGAATTACTACGCGCACCCCATCGAGGGATTGGTGGCGCACGTCAACCTGACCACCGGCAAAGTCCTCGAGGTGCTGGATACCGATCGCGGTGTGCCCGTGCCGCGAGACGGCGCCGAACTCGGTGCGCGGTTCAATGCTCCGCTGCGGCTGACTCCGGCTCCGCTCACCATCACGCAGATGCAGGGTCCCGGATGGCGCATGGAGAATGGCGAGGTACGCTGGCAGAAGTGGCGCTTCCGCTTTGGGCTGCACCCTCGCGAGGGCCTGGTGCTGTACACGGTGGGCTACGAAGATGGCGGCCGCGTGCGCCCGGTGATGTATCGCGGGAGTTTGAGCGAGATGGTGGTGCCCTATGGCGATCCGTCGGGCGGCTGGTTCTTCCGCAATAGTTTCGATGCGGGAGAATTGGGGCTGGGGGTAAATGCGTCGGCGCTCACGCCGGGCGTGGATTGCCCGCAAAATTGTGCGGTGTTCGATGCGGTGACGGCGGATGCCGAGGGAAGTCCGGTGGCCCTGCCGCGCGCCGTGGCGCTGTACGAGCGCGATGGCGGCATCGCATGGAAGCACGATGACGAGGCGCGGCGCGCGCGCGACCTGGTCTTGAGTTTCGTTTCCACGGTGGGCAACTACGATTACGGGTTCGATTGGATCTTTCACCAGAACGGCGCCCTGGAAATGCGCGCGGCGCTCACCGGCGTGATGGCGGCAAAGGCCGTGGCCGAGGGGTCGCACGATCCGTACAGTCACATGGTGGGGAAGAATCTGGCGGCGCCGCATCATCAGCATTTCTTTACTTTCCGGTTGGATATGGATGTTGACGGCGCCGCGCCCAATCGCGTCGTCGAGATGAACTCCGTGCCAGTGCCGGCAGGCGCGGAGAATCCTTTCGGCGGGGCATTCCAAATGATGGAGACGGAGTTGCGCACCGAGAGCGAGGCGCAGCGCAACGTCGAGATGACCACTGCGCGGAAGTGGATTGTGACCAACCCCGCGTCGCGCAATCCGCTGGGCCATGCCGCGGGATATGCGCTGCTGCCTGGTGAAAACACCGTGCCGATGGCGCAGGCGGATAGCTGGGTGCGGCGCCGCGCTGGCTTCCTCAATGCCCATCTGTGGGTCACTCCTTACGATGCGGGCGAGATGTATGCGGGCGGCGATTATCCCAATCAAAGCCGCGGCGGGGACGGCTTGCCGAAGTGGGCGGCGAACAATCGGAGCATACGCAATCAGGACGTGGTGCTGTGGTACACCATGGGGATCACGCACAATCCGCGCCCCGAGGATTGGCCGGTGATGCCCGTGCATGCGGCGGGATTCCAGCTCGTGCCGTGGGGATTCTTCGGCCGGAATCCAGCCATGGATCTTGTGCGCTAATCTTCGTGGGGCAGAATTTATTCTGCGTACCGACTTCAGTCGGTACACCGGCCGAAGGCCGGAGTGTTGACTACTGCTCCAATTGATCCGCGATCAAAGGGGGCGCGCCGGCCAAAGCCCGGTCCTGTTGCGCGGCGGCTTCGTCGCCCAGCAATTCATGGGTCTGGGCGCGGAGCAGGTAGAGATGCGGCTCGCGAGGCGCCAGGCGGATGGCGGCGGAGAAATCGTCGAGCGCGGCGTGCAGGTCAGGCTGGCGGAGATAGAGTTCGCCACGGTATTGGTAGGCCTGCCAGAGTTGAGGACTCAGTCGGATGGCCTCGTTGAGGACGCCGAGGGAGCGGCGGTCGCGCCCGGCCACCGCGTGTTCGCCGGCGCGTTCGAGGAAGCTGGCGGGATCGGGGATGGCGGCGAAGCGTCGGCTGGCCAGGTGGAAGTAGACTCCCGCGATCAGGCACAGTGCCGCGAATGCTCCCGCGCCCTCGAAATCCCAGGCCCCGAGAAAGATGCGGCTGGCCAAGGGCATGCTGCCGAACACGGCCGCCATGGCATAGGCGGTGTGTGCTCGCTGGCGCAATTCCTTTCTTTTCGGCGGCATGATTTTACGATAGCGCGCCGGCGCTTGTAGGACGAGCGGATCGGCGAGCCGTCGCAAATCCGGCGTCGCTACTGCCTGGCCCTGGTGAACAAGATTCCCGTGCCGGAGATTGCGTTGCCCACCCGCAGTTGCAAATAGTAGTAGCCGGTTAGCAGGTCATCGGGCAATGCCACATTCACCTGCAGCGCGCCGGAAACGAACCCGGGCGCGTCGCCGGCATACGTCACCCCCAGGATGCGTGCCGGGACCAGGCCGCCCTGTGTGCCGGTGAATGCGCTCACCGAGACCGGCAATTGCGGGTGGGTCAGCGTCGTGCCAGTGATCTGCCCGTCCGCGGCGGACGCGCTCATCAGACCCGCGCCGTCGCCGTAAAGCGAAACCACCGATCCAGCCACGGCGGGGTTGCCCGGTCCACTCTGACGGCCGTCCTGATTGACCGCCGCAAGCACCGGCAGAACGCCCGCCAGAGGCGCCAGAAAAAGCGAAGGCACGGCTGGCGCGACGTCGAGCGTCACAGGGTTCGACGCCACCCCCTGATATTCCACGCTCAGCGTAACGGTGGACTTACCGGCGATTCCCCACGGCGCTACCGCGTTGATCTGGCCGGCAGCGGCGTACAGCAGTGGCGAGGGAATGCCGTCGAACAGGACGCGCACGCCGGCCAACTCCGATTGCAGCACGCCGCCGCTGATTACGCCCGAAACTCCACCGGCCGGTCCCAGGCGCGGGCCGTAGATGGTCACGATTTCACCAGGCGCCACCTGGCTGGTCTGCGTCATCGCCGAATTCGTAAAGCCGCCGTCGACGATCACCGGCGGCAGCGGGAACGGCGTCCCGGTTTGCGACGCCACCGTAATCGACCCGCCGCCGGCAAACCAGATGCGTCCCAACCGATCGGCGGCGAGGCCATAGGCGGTTCCCGCGAACAACGTGCTCATGGCGCCGGTGGGGTCCACCATCAGGACTGCCGGTTCGCCTGCCGCGCCAATCAGAATGTTCCCCGCGGCATCCACCGCAATGCCCCACGGCTCGCGGACCGCTGTCTGTCCCGTTGTCTGTCCTGTTCCTGCCATCCGCTGGATGATGCCGGCGGGCGTAATCGCGCGCACCATGTGCGCCGCCGAGTCGGTGATCAGCAGATTGCCTGCGCGGTCGAAAGCCAGCCCGCGCGGATTGATCAGCAGCGCCTGCGCGGCCGGTCCGCCATCGCCCGTCGAGCCGGGTTGGTCGGAGCCCGCGATCGTGTGGATGATGCCGTCCGTGGTCACCTTCCGAATCCGATGGGTCACGGTGTCGGCGATGTAAACGTTGCCGGCCGTATCCACCGCCACCCCGTCAGGTTGCCCCAGCGAGGCGACCGTAGCGGGTCCGCCGTCGCCCGACCAGCCCGATACGCCGCTGCCCACCACCGTCTGTATGATGCCGCTCGGCGAGACTCGGCGGATGCGGTTGTTCTGCTCGTCGGCGATGTACAGGTTCCCGGCGCTATCCAACGCGAGACCGGCCGGCGATGCCGCGCGCCTGCCGTGCCGGACCGAGGTCGCCCGTGAAGCCCGATTCGCCGGTGCCGGCCACTATGATTGCCGTGCCGTCCAGCGCGATCTTCCGCACCAGGTGGGTACCGCGGTCGGAATAGTAGACGTTGCCCTGAGGATCCACCGCCACGCCGAGCGGAAAACCGGTCCGCACCCACGCGACAGGCACGCCGTCGCCCCCGCAGGCGCAACCCGCGAAGGTGCGAATGACGCCGCTCGAATCGACCGCTCGCACACGTCCCGCGTCCTCGATATACAGGTTGCCCGCCGGATCCACCGTGACGCTGCCCGGTCCGGCGAGGCTGGCCGACGTGGCTGGCCCTCCGTCGCCGCCATACGCCGCAGTGCCGTTGCCCGCGACCACTGTGACACTCCCGTCGGGCGCGACCCGCCGCACCGTGGCAGCGTTGTCCTGCGATACGTAAAGATTTCCGTTGCGGCGGTCTAGCGCCAGGCGCGCAATCGAATCCAACTGCGCGAGCGGCGCGAGGTTGCCGGCCGTATCCAGCTTGACGATCTGGCTGGTATAGCGGTTCGCGACATAGAGGGTGCCCACATCGTCGGCGGCGATGGCCGTGGCAGCCATTTGTCTGACGGTGGTCATGGTGAGATCGGGCGCGATTCTCACAATCGACTCTGAGGCGATCTGCGAAGCGCTCGACCCGGCGAGGACGTATAGGTTGCCGGCGCCATCGGCAGCCATGCCGAAGATTTCCGTCCAACTCAACGGAGCGACGATGTAGATCGAGATCATGCCGTCGGGTGTGACGCGATAGATGGACGTCCTGGTGAATCCGTTGCCGCCTCCCGCAAGGAAGACGTTCCCGCTGGCATCCACGGCGGCCTGAGTGGCATTGAGCGATCCCGAGAGTACTGCCGGCATGCGGTCCCCGGTGGAAAGGAAACCCGAGCCTTGTCCGGCAAACGGCAGAAGTATGGCGTCAGCGCCAACCTTAAAAATCGTGGCGCCGCTCGGGCCGCGACCTGTGAGGTAGATGTTGCCCGCGCGATCGGCCAGAGCACCGCTGACCGCGACATCGAAGGCGCGCACATGGTCCGCGGTGAGAGCCGGCTTATTGGAGATTGAGTACAGGGTGTAACTGGATGCCCAGGCGCTGAAGGCACAGTTAAGAGTCAGGGTGGAAAACCTGAAGAATGAAGTCAATTCACAGACCCCTTGTGAGTCACCAACGAAATGTCCTCTATCGGACTCCGGTGACCCAACTCGGATTACCGGACGCGCGGAAACGCACCACCCACCATCGTACCGTCTGCTAACTCCGCGCGCTCATCTGGACGATTGCCTTAAGTGCAACGGAGCGCTGCGCGTCTGTCCGGGAACACACAGACTCGGTCGGCTACCTGCGATGCAGCTCGCCGAACAACAGCGCCTCATCCCCGCTGTCACTTGTCTCACTTCGATTCGCGAGCCAAGGCGATCGGCGTGCCGCCTAGCCTTGACGCCCATACGGAACTTCCGTATAGTCTAATCAGTGCAGGCAAGAGTATTCGCCACCCGCCGGTACGAGCGGGAGGCGAAACGACTGCTATCGACTGCGGAGATAGCAAATATGGAGAACGCGATCGCGGCGGATCCCGAGTCCCATCCCGTTATTCCGGGCACCGGGGGCGTCCGCAAGGCGCGATGGGCTCGTGCGGGCAGGGGCAAGAGCGGCGGCGTACGTGTCATTTACTATTATTTTGTTCGCGACGGCGAAGTCTATATGCTGGCCGTCTATGCCAAGGGCGATCAAGCGGACCTGAGTGCAACCGAAAAGGTAGGGGTCAGGAAGTTTGTGGAGGCGCTAAGTCATGCCAAGAGCGAAAACTAAGATTTCGGCGGAGGGGCCAAAAGGCTCGCGGGTTGGCAGGGATGTGCTATCGGGGCTAAAGGAGGCGCTGGCTCACGTACGAGGCGAGATTACGCTTCCTTCGAGGGAGTACGAAGTTCCCGGACCGGTGGACGTCCGTGCGATCCGCGCACGCTCCAGTTTGTCGCAGTCTCAGTTCGCCCGCGAGTACGGTTTCAGCGTGCGCACGTTGCAGGAATGGGAGTCGGGTGGCGCCAAGCCGCCGAGCGCAGTGCGCGCATACCTCACGGTGATCGATCGGAACCCCAAGGCCGTCCGCGCGGCGCTTCGAAAACAGACTGCGGCGTAGCTTACCGCCGCCGGCGGTACCCCAGCCATCGGTCGACGACTGTTCTGGAAACCCGTTGAAGCCAATTCCGAACTACGATTTGCAGCGATTGCGCAGGTAGAGCACCGGGAGTCCGCCAAGCAGCAGGTAGCAGGCGGAGGGTTCCGGTTGCGAAACTCAGGTTATCGGCAGATTCCCGCTTGACTTGGCGCAATTCCACCGCGACTCGCGCCGGCTTACCGCCCCCGTCCTCCCCGTCCGCCGCGACCTCCGCGCCCCGCGGGAGCCTCTTCGCCTTCGGGTGCGGCCGTGACGCTGCCGCGGCCTCCGCGCACCGCGGGCGGAACCCAGCCATCGGTCGACGGACCGTTCTGGAAAAACTTCGCCGTTCCACTCAACGGGTGGCCCTTGTAATAGACCGCTGCCGCCTGCCCGAAGATCTTGCCGGCGCGGCGGGTGTCGTCGTGGACCTTCGTGATCAGCGCCTGATAGCGGTCGTCATCCTGCGCGTAGCCCGAGAAGACGCTCAGATCGTTGTTCCCGATGATCACCACGTCTACGCCATCGACGCGCGCGATGTCGTAGGCGTTGGCCACGCCGGTGGGCGATTCGATCATCACCACCACCAGCATGTTGTCGTTGAAGGTCTTCGCGTAGTTGACGCCGTTGGCGCCCCAGATGGTGCGGGCCTGCCCCGCGCCGGAACTGCGGTGCGCCACCGGCGGGTAGCGCGACCACTTGGCGGCGTCGCGCGCGCGCTCCACATCGTCCACCGTCGGGATGATCACGCCGAGCGCGCCGATATCGGTGGCGTGCTGGATGTGCCACTCCTGGGCGTCGGGCAGGCGGATCATCGGGATGGCCTGCACTCGCGGGCAGGCCGCGATCATCGCCTCCACGTCCTTGAACTCGAGCGTGCTGTGCTGCATCTCGAACCAGGTGTAGTCGTAGTGTTTGGCGGCTTCGCAGTAGCCCGCGATATCGAAGGTGCTCTGCGTGAAGCTGAAAACCTGCTTACCCTCCAGCAGCTTTTGTTTCGCCGTGTTGTAGAGCTTCGGCGCGGGCTGGGCCGCTACCGGAATCGCCGCCAGCGAGATCGCCGCGATGGCACGAAGAATCGATGTCGTCATGTGAGCGCCCTCCCGAAGCGCGTCGCACAGGCCGGGGAAAAGTATATCCCATTGGGACGCCGGCCGTCGTGATACTCTTACGCCATGTTTGCCGGAAATCGAGCGCGCCGGGCATTGCTATCGGCCGCAATCTGCTTGAGCGCCCCTGTGTGGCTGCACGCGCGCGTCATCAAAATTACCATCGTGTCGCGGGCGCCGGCCTTCAACGGCCAAGCCATGGGACCGTTCGGCGCGTACGAAAAAATCAAGGGCATCGCGACCGGCGAACTCGATCCCAAGGACCGCCGCAACGCTGTCATCACCGATATCGAACTGGCGCCGCGCAATGCCGGCGGCCGCGTCGTGTATCGGGCCAACTTCACGCTGGTGAAGCCCGTGGATGGGACGAAGGCGCCCGGCGTGCTGCTGTACAACGTCGTGAATCGCGGGGGCCACGGCGGACCCGGACAGTTCCACATCGGCGGCGACCCGGGCGACGCCTTCCTCTACAAGCGCGGACACAGCGTGCTGTGGAGCGGGTGGCAGGGCGACATCCCACTGACCGAAGGCAGCGATCGCGAGGGCATCGAGTTGCCGGTGGCGCGGCGTGCCGATGGCTCGCCTGTGACGGGTCCGGTGTGGGAGCGTTTCCAGAATGCGACGGGCAATACGCAGCCGCTGACGGGCGCGGTGGGGCGCACTCCTGCCAGCCTGGATACGGCGCAGGCGAAGTTGATTGCCGCTGCCGCCGAGACGCCCGCCGGGGTGAAGAGCGGCGTGAAGACGATCGCGGCCTCCGAGTGGGCGTTCGCCGATTGCCGCACGGTTCCCTTCCCCGGCACGCCCGACCCCACGCGTGTCTGTCTCAAGGCGGGTTTCGACGCGGCGCTGCTTTACGAACTGGTGTACACGGCTAAGGATCCGCTGGTCATGGGCGCGGGCATGGCCGCGATGCGCGACGTGATCTCCTTCTTCCGCTACGCGGCGAAGGACGATGCGGGGACGGCCAACCCGCTGGGCAGCGCGGCGCAGCATGTGATCTGTACGGGGAGTTCGCAATCGGGGCGGCTGGCCAAGACGTTTCTCAATCTGGGCTTCAATGAGGACGAGAGCGGCAAGCGCGTCTGCGACGGCATGAATCCACAGATTGCGGGCATGCTCGGTGGCTTCAACATACGCTTCGCCAAACCCGGCGACATGGCCGAACTCGACGATCCGAGCGCCGATGGTCCGCTCTGGTGGGGCGATTACGCGGACCAGGTGCGCGGCCGTCCGGCGTGGGGCCTGCTGCATCGCTGTCAGGCGACCAACACCTGCCCGAAGATTTTCGAGAGTTACGGCGGGCCCGAATTCTGGTACAGCCACGGCACCGTGGGCATCACGGGGACGGCCGGCAATACGGATCTGCCGCTGCCGCCCAATGTGCGCCGCTACTACCATCCCGGGACTCCGCATGGCGGTGGCCGCGGCGGCTTCAGCGTGCAGACGGCGCCTGTGGAAGGGGTGCCGATGGCCGCCAATCCGAATCCGGAGCGCGAGACCGATCGCGCGCTTTATGTGGCGCTGGTCGATTGGGTGGCGAAGGATGTGGCTCCGCCGGCGAGCGCCTATCCGCGGGTAGGCGATGGCACGCTGGTAGCGGCGACCTCGTCGGCGATGGGCTGGCCGAAAATTCCCGGCGCGCCGGCGCCCGATGGCGTGGTGAATCCCGTGCTCGATTACGACTATGGCGCGGAGTTCCGGTACAACGATGAGTCGGGCGTGATCTCCAATGTGCCGCCCAAGATCCGCCGCGTGATTCCAACGCTCGTGCCGAAGGTGGACGCCGACGGCAACGAGCGCGGCGGCGTGCCGTCGCTGCTGCATCGCGTGCCGCTGGGCACGTATACGGGCTGGAATCCGATGCTGAGCGGTGCGCTGAAAGGGCGGGACAAATCGCTGGCCGGCGGCTTCATTCCGTTCGCGAAGACCAGAGCGGAGCGTGTGGCGAAGGGCGATCCGCGGCCCTCGCTGGAAGAGCGCTATGGTAGCGCCTCGGCATATTATGCGGCGGCGGTCACGCAGGCGGCCGAAATGGTGAAGCAGCGCTTCCTGCTGCCCGAAGACGCTATACGCCTGCTGCAGCAGATGATGACGGAGTTGGAAGCAAGCAAGCTGCTGGAAAGGTAGGCCGATGCGATTGATGCTTGCAGTACTCCTGCCCGTGGTCGCGTCGGCGCAATTCGCGGCGCAGTTCGCGGATGAGCACCGCACGGTGTACACGGTGGCCAATGGGCTGCCTTCGAACGATGTGCGGTCGGTGCGCCTCGGAGCCTCTGGCGAGGTGCTGGCGATTACGGCGGCGGGCGCGGCGGCGTGGCGGAATGGCGGGTGGGTGGCGGCCAGCGGGTCGGCGGACGACGCGCACACGGCGATGGCGCGCGACGGGCGGACAGCGTCGGCGAGGGTGTCGGGGCTGTGGGTGAAGGCGAAAGCTGGGGCGTGGACGCAGATGTTCCCCCGCGACGGCGCGCGCAGTTGGGCTCCGGTGGACGTGCGCGGCGTGGCCTTCGACGCGGACGACCGGCTGTGGTTCGCCAGTCCGCAGGGCGTGGGCAGTTTCGATGGCAAGGCGTGGAAGCTATATTCCGGCGCCGACGGGCTGCCGTTCGACGACTTCACCTGCGTGGCGGCGGGCGAGCGCGGGGTGGTCTGGTTCGGCACGCGCAAGGGCGCGATCCGCTTCGACGGCAGCACGTGGGAATACCGGCAAGGGCCTCGCTGGCTGCCTTCCGACGACGTGCGCAGCATCGTTGCGGGCCAGCGCGACACGTGGATCGCCACCGCTGACGGACTCTCGCACATCGAGCGCACGCCAATGACGCTGGCGCGGAAGGCCCAGATCTTCGAGGAGCAGATCGACCTGCGGCACCGCCGCACGCCCTATGGGTACGTGCATCCTGTGCTCCTGAAGCGCGCGGGCGACCTCAGCGAATTTACGCAGACGGACAGCGACAACGATGGCCTATGGACCTCCATGTACGGCGCGGGCGAGTGCTACGCTTTTGCGGCGACGGGAAGCGAGGACGCGCGGCGGCGCGCCGTGGCGGCATTCGAAGCCCTGCGCTTTCTCGGCGAGGTGACGCAGGGCGGCGAGCATCCCGCGCCTAAGGGCTACGTGGCGCGCTCCATTCTGCCTACGAGCGGTCCTGACCCCAACCTCCACGATTCGCCGGAGCGCGATCGCGAGCACCAGAAGCGCGATGCGCGCTGGAAGGTGATTGTGCCGCGCTGGCCGAAGAGCGCGGACGGCAAGTGGTATTGGAAGAGCGACACCAGTTCGGACGAGCTCGACGGCCACTATTTTTTCTACGCGCTGTTTTACGATTTGGTGGCGCGCGACGAGGCGCTGCGCGGGCGGGTGCGTGACCATGTAGCGGCGATCACCGATCACCTGCTGGCGCACAATTACCAACAGGTGGACCATGACGGCAAGCCTACGCGGTGGTCGATCTTCAATCCTGAGGAGCTCAACGGAAATCGCGACTGGTGGCAGGAGCGTGGCATGAATTCGTTGAGCATCCTGGCGTATTTGAAGGTGGCGGAGCACGTCACGGGCGACGCGCGGTACGCCGCCGCTGCGCGCGACCTGATCACGCGGCATGCCTACGACATGAACGCGCTGAACAATAAGACGCACCTGGGCGCGGGCAGCGGGAATCAGAGCGACGACGAGATGATCTTCATGAACTTCTACAGCCTGCTCAAGTATGAGACGGATGCCGGGCTGCGGCAGAAATACCTGCTGTCGTTCCGCAATCACTGGCAGAACGAACGGTCCGAGATGAATCCCGTTTTCAACTTCCTCTATGCGGCCACCGTGAAGGGGCAGAAGTACGAGGATGCGTACGGTCCGATCGATCTGGCGCCGCACGGCGACTGGCTGGCCGACAGCGTCGATACGCTGCGCCGGCTGCCGCTCGATCGCGTGGATTGGCCGGTGACGAACTCGCACCGCATCGATATTGTGCGGCTGCGCGAGGGCGTGCGCGACGAGGATTCCAAGGCGGCGGGTTATCGGGTGAACGGCAAAGTGCTGCCTGCGGATGAACGCTATGTGGGCCACTGGAATCACGACCCCTGGACGCTCGATCAGGGCGGCAGCGGCCGCACGTTGGGCGATGGCGGGGTCTTCCTGCTGCCTTACTACATGGGCGTGTACTACAAATTCCTGGCGGAGTGACCGATGCGAATGTGGCTTGGGATGGTGCTGGCGGCGGGAGCGATGGCAATGGGAGCGAGGGCGGCGGAGGATGCGCCGGCGCGGCAGGAGTTCCTCTTCCCGCCGCAGGCTCTGCACGCGCATGCTTCGAGTATCGTGGAATTGCCCGACGGCCGCTTGATGGCGTGCTGGTATTTCGGCTCGGGCGAACGCACGGCGGACGATGTCAAAGTGCAGGCGTCCTACCTGCGGAAGGGAGCGGCGGCGTGGGATGCACCCTTCACGCTGGACCATACGCCGGGCTTCCCGGACACCAATCCGATTTTGATGATGGACCGCAAGCAGCGCCTTTGGTTCATCTGGACGGCGATCCTCGACAACCGGTGGGAGACCGCGCTATTGAAACTGCGCATCTCCGAACCGGGTGTGGCGGGCAACGCTCCCCGATGGCAGGTCTCGGACAACATCCTGCTGATCCCGCAGGATTTTTCGGCGACAGTGAGTCCGGTGATACGGCGCCTGGTGGCCGACGTGCCCCCGGGAAGAGACCGGAACGAAGCCAATTTGGCGATCGAACGGTCCACCGATAAGCTATTGAACAGGCTGGGCTGGATGCCGCGCGTACACCCCCTGGAACTGCCTTCCGGCCGGGTTCTGCTGCCGCTCTATTCGGATACCTACAACCTTTCGCTGGTGGCACTTACCGATGACGGCGGCCGCACGTGGACGGCGAGCGAGCCATTGACGAGCCTCGGCGGCGTGCAGCCCTCGCTGGTGCGGCGCAGGGACGGCAGCGTGGCGGCCTATATGCGCGATAACGGTCCGCCGCCACAGCGCGTGATGGTAAGCGACTCGCGCGACGAGGGCAAGACGTGGAGCGAAGTGCGCGATTCCGACATCCCCAATCCCGGATCGAGCGTGGAGGTGATCGGGCTGCGCAGCGGCGCGTGGTGCATGGTTTTGAACGACACCGAAAAGGGACGCGATAAGCTCTCGGTGTGGCTGTCCGAAGACGAAGGGAAGACGTGGCCCTGGCGACGGACGCTGGAGGACAATCCGCTCGGCGGGTTTTCGTATCCCTCGGTAATTCAAGCCAAGGACGGTCAGATTCACGCGACCTACAGCCACAATTTGAAGCCTGACGCGGCAGCTAAACAGCTGCAGACCATCAAGCACGTAGCCTTCAGCGAGGCGTGGCTGAAACAGGGCCGGTGAGCGGCGCGATTCTCAAATGGGACAGGGTTCAGGCGGGCGGGACACACGGCGCGGCGTCCCGAGGGCCAGCCAGCGCACCATGCAACCGGTTACGGGGTGGCCGTTCTCGGCAACCCGCCGGCAGGTGGCGGCGAAACTGCGCGGATCGCTGATGGCACAGAGCACCTGTAAGGCACGCTGCATAGCGCGGGTGTCGGAATCCGCAGTGTCCGCCAGATGGCCGATATAGGCGCCGAGGCTCGGCGCCAGATTGGGTTCGATTCGCGAAACGGCTTGAGCCAGCCGGATCGCTTGCGTTACCGGCAGTCCGTCGGGGTCACAGAGTTCCAGGATGCAGTTGTCGTCCACTTTGGCCTCCACGTACACAGATCGGCAGGCAGGCCGAAAAACTTTACGGCGCCGGTGGTACCATCGCGTTTTGTTACCCTCCCGAAGCAAAGCCATCCTCGCCACGCTGGCAATCGCCGGCATCTTTTTCGGATTTGCAGGCGATGGACTGCGCGCGTACTTCACCCCCGACGAGATGATGAATTTCTATGGCGCCTGGT
>JBDTPR010000012.1:0-29191 GCA_039932635.1 Candidatus Solibacter sp. | reverse complement strand
CCCTTTTTGAAGTACTGATTGCCGACGTTGATTTCCTTCTGCGCCTGCAAAGGATTGAAGCCGTAGACCGGGATGGCGAGCGACTTGTCTTCCTCGGGAGGGAGTCCGTCCTTATCGACTTCCTGCGGCTTAACGGTGTCGCCGCGCTTCTTGAGCTCTTGAGGTTTGTCCTGCGCGGGCTCCTGTGCGCACAGGGACGCAGCCAACAGCATCAGGGCCGCAACACAGCGTGACATAATTAGAGTATATCGTCGAATCGTAACCTCCCTCGATGGAACTCCGTGAAAAAGTAAGCCAGCTCCCCTTCTCGCCCGGAGTGTATCTATACAAGGACGCGGGCGGCCGCGTAATTTACGTGGGCAAGGCTAAGAGCCTGCGCAATCGCGTACGCAGTTACTTTTCCGAGGATAAGCTCGGCGACATCAAGACCGGCACGCTGATCAGCGAAGCCACCGATATCGACTACATCCTGGTGGATAACGAAAAAGAGGCGCTGGCGCTTGAAAACAATCTGATCAAGCAGTACAAGCCTCGCTTCAACATCCTGCTGCGCGACGACAAGACGTACCCCTACATCAAGTTGACCCACGAGAAGTACCCGCGCGTCTATGTCACGCGGCGCCTGCGCAAGGATGGCGCGACCTACTTCGGCCCCTACTTTCCGGCCAATCTGGCGCACCGGCTGGTGCACTTCATCCACCGGCATTTTCAGATTCCCTCCTGCAAGGTGGACCTGACGCGCTTCCACCCCAAGCCGTGCCTGCAATTCCACATTCACCGCTGCCTGGGTCCGTGCGTGCAAGGCTTGACGACGTACGAGGCTTTCGCGGCGGCGGTGCGCGATGTGCGCATGTTCCTGGAGGGTCGCCACAACGATCTGGCGCGCGATATGCGCGTCCGCATGGAGGCCGCCAGCCTGGATATGCGCTTCGAGGAGGCGGCCGCGATGCGCGATCTGATCACCACTGTGGAAGAGATCGAGGAGCGCCAGAAGATGGCCGCGGCGAAGGGCGACGATGTCGATATCTTCGCGATCTACGCCGAGCCGCCGCTGGTGGCGCTCAATCTCTTCCACCTGCGGAACGGACAGATTGTGGATCGTCGCGAGCTCTTCTGGGAGGACGCGTTGGAGTACGATGAACCGTCGTTCTTCAGCGCGCTGCTCAAGCAGATTTATCTAGACCAGCAGTTCATCCCCGCCGAAATCCACGTGCCGGTGGAGTTCGAAGATCGCGAGGCGCTGGAGGAGTTGCTGAGTGAGAAGCGGCATCGCAAGGTGGAGATCCGCACTCCGCAGCGCGGGCAGAAGAAGGCCCTGCTCGGGCTGGTGGAGACCAACGCGAAGCACAGCTTCGACGCGCGCTTCCGCATCATGAAGCCGAGTTCGCGCGCCATACAGGAGGCGCTGCAGGAATCGCTCAACCTGCCCGATGCGCCGGCGCGCATCGAGTGCTTCGACATCTCGCACATTCAGGGCACCGACAAGGTGGCCAGCATGGTGGTGTGGGAAGACGGCAAGATGAAGAAGTCCGACTACCGGAAATTCATCATCCGCACGGTGGTGGGCAACGACGATTTCGCCAGCATGCGCGAGGTGGTGACGCGCCGCTACTCGCGGTTGAAAGAAGAGAAGCTGCCGATGCCGGGGCTGGTGCTAATCGATGGCGGGCTCGGCCAGCTGCATGCGGCGGCGGAGGCGCTGGAGGCGATCGGCATTGTGGATCAGCCGCTGGCTTCGATCGCCAAGCGCGAGGAGATCATTTACGTGTACGGGCAGGAGGACGAGCCCGTGATTCTCGACCGCTTCTCGCCGATCTTGCACCTGATCCAGTCGATTCGCGACGAGGCGCATCGTTTCGCAGTGACCTTCCACCGCTCGCTGCGCAATACTCGGCAGTTGACTAGCGAGCTGGATGCGATCTCGGGGGTGGGGAAGCGGACCGTGCAGAAACTGCTCAAGGAATTCGGCAGCCTGGAGCGGGTACGCGCCGCCACCGAGAGCGAATTGAGAATTGTGGTGGGGCGGGCGGCTGCGCTCCGAGTGATTCGCCACTACCTTCCGGCGCAGGAAACAGTGTCCGAAACCGTACCCGAAACGCCGCCCACCGCGTCATGAGAAAATAATGTCTATGCGTTTCCGCCAATTGGGAGCTGTCCTGGCGTTCTGCCTGGTTGCGAGTGCGCAGACCCAGACGCTCACTCTGGATCAGCTGCTCAAGTTTCTCACTTCCAGCGTCGAGCTCAAGATGTCCGATAGCGACGTCGCCAAGTTTCTCGGCAAGACCAAGCTGAGCGAGAAACTGGAAGACACCACGATCGAGAAGCTGCTCTCCGAAGGCATCGGTCCCAAGACGCTGAACGCGCTCAAGACGCTGCGCGACCAGTCGCAGACACTGTCCACAGCGAAGCCGGTGGCGGCGGCGCCGAAGTTCCAATTGCCGCCCGCGCCGAACGCGCGCGAGCAGGCGGCCATCGTCGACGAGATGCGCGAATACGCGCTCAATTACAGTAAGGGCCTGCCCAACTTTCTGTCCACCCAGGTGGTGCGCCGCTATCAGGCGGGGGCTCCGGGAAGCCGCTACGCGGCGCGCTATACCGAACCCTCCTGGCAGCAGGTCGATCTGCTGACGCTGCGCTTGAGCTACTTCGAACAGAAGGAAGAGTACAAGCTCATCATGCACAACAACAGTCCCACGCAGCAGGACTATCGGAACGTGGGCGGGGCAACCTCCACCGGCGAATTCGGCAGCCTGCTGCGCGATATTTTCGAGCCGCGCACGCACGCGCAGATCGAGTGGGATGGGTGGGCTCGGTTGCGCGATCAGTTGGTGATGGCCTTCCATTACACCGTGCAGCAGCAGAATTCGCAGTGGGGCATCGAGTACGAAAAGAAGGACCACATCATTCCGGCGTACAGCGGGCGCATCCTGATCGATAAGGGGACCCACGTGATCCTGCGGATTACGCTGAATGCCGATAATCTACCGGCCAGTTTCCCGGTGAAGATGGCTACCACCATCCTCGATTACGACTACGTAGATATCAGCGGCAGCCCCTTCCTGCTGCCACTGAAATCCGAGACGCAGATGAGTGCCGACGGCGTTCTCTCGCGTAACGATACGGAGTTCCGGCTGTATCGCAAGTACTCGGCGGAGGCGGAAATCAAGTACGACATTACGCCCGACGAGTTGCCCGCGGAGAAGACGAAGGAAGAATCCGCGACGCCCGGCAAGGTGGATTGCAAGGATCCCAAGAACGCCAAAGATCCGGTTTGCAAGAAGTAAAAGGCTTATTGGGCGGCCATTCCTGGCCGCAGTTGCCTTTCCAGAGTTCCATTGTCGACTTTAGTAGGTACCCGGCCACACTCCGCGGTGTGATCCAATGGGTCATGGATGCACTTCTGCACAGGCCTGTACGCGCAGCGTTGGCATTCGGCTTTGTCGCCGCAATGCTCCATGCCCAGCGGCCCCCTGACCGGGTCGCACCACGCCCCGCCAGCCTGCGCGTCACCGTCAGCGGCGTCACCAACACCCAGGCGGTGTTAACCTATTCCGCTCCCCAGGACGTGACCTGCAACGTGAAGGTGTCCCGCCAGCAGAATCTAAGCCCCCTCGTAATCGATGTGGACCCCAGCCTCTTCCCCGGCGCCGACATGGACTCGCGTCCCGAAACCCTCACCGGCCAGAACAACCGCATCTTCATCGTAGGCAAGCGTCTAACCCAGAAGGCCCTGGACGGGAAGAATTACTCACGCGCTCTGGAAACCTTCGCCCCGCACTACTTTCAAGTCACCTGCGGGACCCTCACCGTCACAGACTCGTTCACTACCGCCAATATTCCCCTCGGCATGACCCACAATGAGGTCCCCCAGGTGGACGAAAACAATCCCGGCGAGTGGATGCTTCCCACTATGCTGCAGGATCGCGCCCAAGCCATTGTCGATCCCCAGACAGGCGCGTACCTCCGCAGGGTTTCGCTCGATTCAGAGACCGGCAACCGCTCCTACGGCTATTACGGCGCCTTCCTCTCCTTCGGCGGCTTCACGCGTATGTGCTCCAAGGAGGTCACCGGCCCCTCGCAATCCAAACGCGGCTACCTTTGTGTCTTTCCCGATTACGGCCTGTCTTACCCGTTGTTGTATTTCATCGTGCCGTCTACCGGCGAGACCCAATTCCTCGGCATGATTTCCCACGTCGGCGCGATGGTCAACGGCTCTGATCTCTCCTTCTACTACGAGTCCAACGGTAATATCTTTCGCTCCACGTATGCCGGCAACTTCACACCCGCTACCGGACAGCAGGAGATCAAAACCGGCGCAACGGTCCCGTACAGCGCCATACCCGTTGGCAAATTGATGAAGCAGTTCGATCCCGCGTTCGACGACACACTCTACGGTTGCGGCTCCCCCGTGGCAGGTCCGGGACAGTACGCCCTCGTGGTGTGTGCCCGCGGCATTCAGAATTCCTACGGCTGGGTGGGAGTGATGTACGGTGGCGATGGCCGCCCCATCGTCGCCAACTGCCAGGACGGCGACAAATGTCCGCGCATCGTGGCCGCCATGAACGTCTTCACCGCGCCGGCAAGCCGCTGGTGCGGGCTCCACAACATTCAGATGGTGCCCAACAATCCGCTGGTCTCGCTGAATTTTCAAAATCTGGGCGAAGCGCCATTGGTCGGTCTGGCGCCGATGGCCACCAAACTCGCTGTCCCCGTGGCAGCCGGCGACAAGACCATCACCGTGGAAGGCGAACCGGCCAGCACCGCGCCCGCCGGCGATCCGGTCCGGCAGGACGCCGCGGCAGGCGACGTTTTCGTGCTTGGCTCCAATCCTACGGAGGTCGTGACCATTACTGCCATTCAGGTACTCGCCAATGGGCAACGCACCTGGACTGTCACGCGCGGCAGTCCGGCGCGTGCTTTTGCCGCCGGCGATCCGGTCGCCGCGAATTGCAAGGCGGGCTTCCGTTTGGGTTACTGGAAATTCCTCAACGACCCCCATGGCGCCGACGCCACCAATCAGAATGTCGTGCTCGACAATTATTGGGATGGCGGCGGACACGCCGATGCGGGACCGCTGGGACGTATCACAGAGAGCTCCGCCGGTTGGAGCGTGGTCTTCGGCAAGGTAATCGACAATCTCAACCGGCCCCTTTCCCTGGTCATCGACGATTCGCCTTTCTTCGCGGGCGTGCACGGCCTGGACTATGGCAACACCACCAGCAAGCACCCCAGCTACCATCAGGACGAAGCCCAAACCCCCGCCGCGGAACTGCGTTGGTTCCTCGATTTTCCCGCCTTCGATGGCGGCAATCTATTTTCCCCGGACCCCGGCGCGACCCTGATTTCCGGGCAGCTTTACAAGTACAAACTGCCCTCCAACGCCCCGCTTGCGCGCAAGCAACTGGCCACGCTCGCGGCTACCGGCGGCATGTCCCTGCTCGACGTCAGCGGCCCCGGCAGCAGTCTCTCCGACCTGCCCGCCGATTCCTACAAATACTGCGTGGCGAACGTCGCCGGCGAATGCCGCCTCGGCAGCGCGCCTACCGACGTTTACGTCAACGCGCCGAACGTCAAGTACCTGTTGTGCACCGGCGGCGACGCGCCCAATCCGCAGAACAAAGATCTTTGTATCGGCAACATCGGCGCTTGGGCAAACGGAATGACCCAGCTGTATCTGGGCGGCACGCTGGCCGAGAGCGTCGCCAATTCCCGTATCGTGACCAAGGGACTCGCCGGCATCAAAAACATGTTCTACTACCCCACGGCCAAAGCCCTGCCCGACGCATCCTGGGCTTTGTTCAACGTGGGCTCGGTGGCCGTGCCCAACCCTCAGGTCAATGTCTGGATGGCCAAGCTTCCGCCCCTCGCCAAACAGGACGACGTCGACCGTTCCACCTTCGTACGCGCGCCTGTGTACGTGACCGCGCCGCAGGGCAAAGGCATAGCGTCAGCGGCCATCGAGTTCGGTTATGCCGAGCAGGGCGCTACGGATCAATACTACTGCACGTCGCGGCGCGAAGCCTGTGTGGCAACCGCCGCTTCCGTCACCGACGCCACGCCCTACTACTTCGCGCAGACAGAAACTTACACGCGCAGACCCTGCGCCAACACCTGCACCATCGCACTGCCGGTCCTGCCGGCCCACATCGCCTACTACCAGATCAAGTTCTACGATGCCCAAGGGGCCTTCGTAGCCTTGGGCGATCGCGGAGTCACGGTGGAAGGATTGCCCCTGAGGTCCACCGGAGCCTCTGCGCTGTCCCAACAATAAACTCCTGATTGTCTGCTCGCTGACTTGCGGAATTTGGATTTTTGCCGCCCTGCATCCGTAACGCGAGCCCCAATCAGAGCCGCGACCGTAAGGGAGTCGCCTACAGAAACCGTCCCGCCGATCCCGCAGGCGGCAACATGCAACTCTCATACTTCCCGAACCACCGGTAGCGATGCCGCGCCACCAGCCGGTACACCCACGCCAGCAGCCCTCGCGGCAATAACCCCGCAATCCGCGACAACAAAGGCCATGGCCAAGTCAGCCGAGCCAAGATCCGCAACACCGCATGCACCCCGGAATAAACCTGCCCCGCCTCCAGCAGCACGACACTCTCCAGCGAAAAGCGCCCTTGTGCGAATTCCGATTGCAGCGAGGCAAAGTCGAAAACCGCCCCTGAATCCCGCCGCAGCACAAACTGAACCCAGCCATTGCACAGATGGCACACCCCGTCGAACAATATGACGGGACGTTCGTTCACGCCCGCAATCCGGCGCCCTGGCGCCAGCCTTCAAACCAGTCCTGCAGTTTCCTTCCCTGCCGCTCCCGACCCGCCGAAAGCGGCTGCGCGAACCGGGCCGCCGCAATCCCCCGGCTCTCCCCAATCCACTTCAGCGCCCAAGGCACGGGGAACGGAGAAACGGCCTCAATGAACTCGCCCAGCAGCCGGCGCGCGTCGTCTCCGCGCTCCCACACCGCCACCAGCAATTCCGGCAGCACGCACGCCACGCCCGAAATCACGGCATCGCAAACCTGCTCCCCGAGCGCCTGCACCAGCGCGCCATCATTGCCCACGATGCGGCACGCCTCCACCCCGGGAGCGCTCAATGCGCGCAGCGTATCGAGCGAACCGCTGCTGTCCTTGATCCCCACAATCCCCGGGCACTCCGCAATCAACCGGACGGTAGTCTCGGGCAGGAAGCCGCTGGTGAACTGCGGCAGGTTGTACAGCAGCACCGGCAGCGGTACCTGCGCCGCGAACCGCCGGCAGAATACATCCAGGTCCTCCTGCTGGTAAGGGAAGAAATGCGGACCCGGCAGCAGGACGCCCGCGGCGCCGCCCTCCATCGCGATTCGGCCATTCGCCACGCAACCGCGCAGGCTGGCCGAGCCCACGCCGCACACGAACGCGGCGCGTCCCGCCGTAGCATCCACCGCAATCGCCACCATACGTTGCAGTTCCGCCGGCGTGGTCACGCAGTATTCCCCCGTGGCGCCATTGACAGCGAAGCCCTTGATCCCACGCTCCATCAGGAAGTCCAACTGGCCCCGAAACGCCGCCTCGTCGAGCGCTCCATCCTCCTGCCGCGGCGTCGCAGCGGCGGCATAGACGCCCTGCACCAACTTCACGCCGCTCATCGCACCAGCTCGCAGGCGATATCGCCCAGCCCGCCGAACATGATCGTGAGCTTGGTATTCATGGGCATCTCCAAAGCTCCCGCGTAGGATCCGGTGGTCACGATCTTGCCAGCCTTCAGTCCCGAGCCGCGCTCCGCCAGAAAATTCGCCAGCCAGTGCAGCGGCACGGTCGGATGCCCGTCCGGATGCCGTCCCTCCCGCTCCAGCACGATGCCATCGGGACCATCCACCACAATCGGAAAGCTTGCCAGCACGGGGTCCGCGGGATCCAGCGCGATCACCGGACCCGCGAACAATCCTTCGTTCGACAGGCAATCCGCCAGCGCCTCCGGATACTCGGCATTCGCCTCAGGCAGGAAACGGCTGCCGATCAGTTCCAGCACCAGACGCACCTCCGACACCGCCGCGCAAACCTCTGCCATCGTGTAAGGCGTCGAGCGTGCCGGCAGGTCGCGCCCCATTACGAAGGCAATCTCCTGTTCCACGCGCGCCACCGAGCCCTTAATGGGAATCGGCGACCAGGAGGACGTCCGCGAACGTGTGTAGATCAGCGACCGGAATATCGGCGCCACGTTGATCCGGTTCTCCGCCGGAGCGCCGCACTTCCACCCGCCCGTGGTCTCCCCAAGCGCCTCACCCACCAACGCCTGCACGCAAAGCCCGTCCTCGATACTAGACGGCCGCAAATCCTCCGGCAATCGAGGTCCGGCCACCCCCGCCTGGCGTGCCGCCACCAGAAACCGGGCCGCGCCAACTGCTTGCTCATTAGTCACAAATGTCAGTATACATAGTGCTGTGTGCCCCCCTCACTTCGCCCAAAAGCTAACGCCCTGCCGCCCCGTAATCTCCCCCACCGACACCGTCACGCCGACCCGTTCCACAAGGTCCACCAGCGGCGTCTTCTCCGGCACCCGGGCGTTGATCTGCGTCACGCCCACCAGCCCCGGCGCAGGCCCGGCGTACAGAATCTCCGCGGCCAAACCGCCGATGCGCACACTCACCGGCGACGCCATCCCGCCAATCGAAATCGCCCGCGCCCCGGTGCTGCTCGCCGGAATCGTCTGTCCCAATCCCACCGCGAAGAACGACACAATACTACCTCGCTCGGCCGGCGACATGGCATCGTTGACCGCACCGTTCTGATTCAACGCGGCCGCTTGAAAAGTGCCCAACGTGGTCAACAAATCGGGAACCGCCGCGACCGCATTCAGCGTCGCCGCGTTCGAAGCCACGCCCCGGTAAGTCAGTCGCACCACCGTCGAACTCTGGCCCGCAATCTCCCACGGCACTTGCACATTCACTTGAAACGCGCCCACATAAAAGAGCGGCGCCGCGAGGCCGTCGAACATCACCTGCGTCTCGCCGAGATCGCGAGGCAGCCGGCCTTCCGCATCGTACGCCGCGTTCACGCCTTGGTCCGGTCCAATTCCCTGCCCATAGATCGCCACGATCTCGCCCGCGGCCACCGGGCCCGCGAACCCGCCCGCCACGCTGGCGATCTGGCTGGCCTGTAGCGATCCGAACCCCGCCGGATCCCCGGTATTCCAGAGCAGGATGAATTGCCCGATACCCGTCGCCGGGTCGCTCGACGCATCGCAAGTCCACAGCGAGTCCAATGTGGTGGCCGTCAACTCGCCATCGGCGCGGATCAAACTGCCCGGCGAAAAATCGCTCACCGACCACGAAATCGCCCGCGAATCGAAGTACAGGGCGGCCGTGTAGAGCAAATCGTTAGCTTTGTTGAGATCGCGCGGGATCGCCGTACAAGCCGTCTTATTGCTTCCAAACGGCATGCCCCAGGCGCCCGCCAGCACGGGGAAAGTGCCTGCCAGCACTCCGAAATTCGACTGGCGTTCCGCATCGCCGGCCGCCGTATCGAAGTACGGGTGAACCTCGTAAATCACGTTCGCATCCTGCACGTAGAACTCGGGCGTGAACCCTTGAAAGCCGAGCGCGTCCTGAAACGATGGCGCCGCGATTACCTGTGCGGCGCCCGCTTCCCTGATCGCCGCAGCCAGTGGTTGCATGGCGTCGCGCCATTCGCGCCACCCTGCCCCGTTCCTGCGCACAGGCTCGTGGTACAGCGCGAAGATCGTGCCCGGCGAAGCCTTGAACGTGCCAGCCGCGGCGCGCCAGAAACTCACCGTCGACGTTCCCGGCAGACCCGTGGCCTCGTCGCCCACAGCCGCAAGCACCACGATCAACCCCTCCGCATTCGCCGCCGCCACGGCCTTCGCCGCGCGATCCAGGTACGCCTGCCCGTCACGCCGCCAAGTGGCCACATCCAGCGGCATGCGCACTTCGTTCATGTTCCAGCGCTGCCGGATCACGCGATAGGTCAGCGGCGCGGCGGACTCCCAGCCCGGCAGTCCCACACCGCGCAACAGGAAGGTCTGACCCTTGGCATCCGTCAGGCGATTTCCCTGAACCCGCAGAGGCGGGACGGGAATCGGCGTCGGAGGCGCATGGCCGTGCAGCGCCACACACGTAACAGCCATCAACAGGATGCTTCGGAGCACGTCCACACTTTACATACGCAACGCGCCTTCCCGCAAGCAATCCACCGTAAACTTACAAGTAGCGCATGCACTTCAGGGCTTTCGTTGTACTTCTCCCACTTCTGCTCAACGGCCAGACCGTAACCACCATTGCGGCCAACGGCGACATCGCGCTCGCCAATCTGCAGAACCGCTGCGACCCGAATCGCTTCGAGCAGACCAGCCACATCTTCGCGGACAAACTGGGCCTGTACCTCGCCGACACTCGCAATCAGCGCATTCGCCGCTTCAACCCCGATGGCACCGCCACCACCATTGCCGGCGATGGCGCCGCGCCCGCTCCCTCGTGCGCATCCTTCAACCCTGTCAACGACGGCGCCAACGCTCTCGCCGCGCATCTCTACAATCCCTCCGACATGGTCGTCCGCCCCAATGGCAACATCGTCATCGCCGACCAGCAGAACAATCGTATTCGCGAGATCAACGCCAGTGGAGCCATCGCCACCATCGCTGGCAATAATCTGCACAACGTGTTCGTCCCCGGCGTGCCCGCCACCGCTTCGCCCCTGGACTGGCCCACCGCTCTCGCGCTGGACGCCGCCGGCAACGTGCTGTTCACCGAAATTCACTCCAACCGAATCGGACGCATCAATGCGGCCACGGGGCGCCTGGAAACCGTGGTCGACAACCGCAACCCCCTCGTCCCCCTGGTTTCCAAACCCATGGGCATCACGGTGGATCGCACCAACAATATCCTGATCGCCGACACCGGCAATCACCGCATCCGCAGAGCCGCTCCCGATGGCAGCATCACCACCATTGCAGGCACTGGCGCTCCGTCTTACTGCGGCGACAATGGCCCCGCCGCCACCGCCTGCTTCGACACTCCGATGGATGTGAAGCTCGATTCGCACGGCAATCTCTACATCGCCGATACCGGCAACAGCCGTGTCCGCCGCATCGACACCGCGGGCATCGTAACCACCGTCCTCGGCCCCGATACGCTGCGCTTGCCCTCCGCCATCGCGCTCGACGCCGACGACAACCTGTACATCACCGACTGGCAGAATTTCCGCATCCTGAAAGTGGTCAACGCCGCGATCTCCGACGGCGGCATCGTCGATGGCGCGGGCTTCTCGCTCCCGCCCGCTCCCGGCGGTATCTTCTCCATTTACGGAGCCAACCTCGCCGGCGCGCTCGATCAGGCCGCCACCACCCCGCTGCCCACTCAATTGGGCGGAGTCACGGTGACTGTGAACGGCGCCGCCGTGCCGCTCTATTTCGTATCGCCCGGACAGATCAACGCGCAACTGCCGTACGATGCCCTCCCGGGTCCCGCAACCCTGCGCATTGGCGCCGCCGCCGCGAGCGTCACGATTGCCGCGGCCGCTCCCGCGATCTTCGCCGCCTTGCGGCAGGGAACGGTGGCCGTGGCCTATGTCACCGGACTCGGCACCGTCAAACCGGCCGTGGCTACAGGAGCCGCCGCCCCCTTCGACACGCTCTCTTACGCTGACGCCAAGGTCACGGCAACGATCGACGGAATCCCCGCGGATGTCGCCTTCGCCGGACTCGCGCCCGGCTTCATCGGCCTGGGCCAGGTCAACATCGCCATCCCGGCCGGCGCCACCGATCTCATCCTCGTACTGGAAGCCAATGGTCAGAAATCCAAACCTGTCGCGATTCGCTGATTGCACCCGTGCTCATGGCCGCCACTCTGATCAGAGCCGCGCGCGTAAGCAAGCGGTTTCCCGGTGTACTAGCGCCGCGCTCCTGCCAGCCCTGCTCACAACGCTCCTCCTCACCGCGGCGCAAGCGGCCGATCCGCCACGCCAGACCGCCGGCCAGTATCGCCTCACCCTGCGCCTCCCGCCCGGGGGCCTCTACGCGCAGGAGGAGTCGCAAATCGAGTTCCGCATCGAGGATCTCTCACGCCCCGATCCGCTCACCGAATACGCCCCGCTCGTCCGCGCCACGCCGCAAGCCGTCATCGATATGCCCGCGATGCCGCGCATGCCCGCCTACACCGAAACCGCGCACGCCGAGCCCTCGCCCGGCGATTACGGCATCCATCCTACCTTCGCCCACGGCGGCGAATTCCGTCTGCGCATCGCCATCGCCCCCGGCCTCACCGCCCAATTCCCGCTCACCGTGGCGGACGCCTCGGCGCGACGCAAGAACGTCGCGCCGCGCTACACCCTCGAACTCGCCGCGGACCCCAGGAAACCCAAGGCTGGCGAGCCCGCCACTCTGCGCCTGACCGTGCGCGACCGCGACAATCGCAATGCCGCCGTCACCGCCTTCGAGACCGTGCACGAAAAGCTGCTCCATCTGATTCTGGTGCGCCGCGACCTCAATGTCTTCGCCCACGAGCATCCCGAACCCAACGCCGACGGCAGTTTCACGCTGCGCTACACCTTCGCCGCGCCCGGCGAATACCGCCTGTTTGCCGACACCGCACCGCAAGGCGCGGGCAGCCAGATCCTTTCGGCGGCGATCAAAGTAGAGGGCAAAGATAGCGGACCGCCGCAGGCCTTCCCGCAGCTCGTGCTCGACACCAGGTCCTGGCCGTCGCGCAAGACCGTGCCCATCGCCATGCCCTTCGACGCCAAAGGGCTCGAGCCGTGGCTCGGCGCCATTGGACACCTGCTGCTGGTCCACGAAGATGCCCAGACCTTCGTCCACTGCCACCCCGACGAGTCCGGTACACTGACCTTTCTGACCCGCTTCCCCAAACCCGGCGCCTATCGCGGCTGGCTGCAATACCAGTCGGGCGGCACGCTTCATACCATGGCCCTGACCCTGCATGCGGAATAGAGCGGCGCTTGCACTCCTGCCGTTCGCCCTTGCATTGGCGCACGACCCGGCACACGCGCCGATCACTCCCACGGCGGCCGCGCGCGAACTCCTGGCCGCCACACGGGATCTCAACGCGGCGAAGCGCAAGCTCACCGCGCAGGGCCGCTACGCATGCTGCACCAAGCCTTGGTGCTCGCTCTGCGCGCGTACCAACGGCTCCTGCGATTGCGCCGCCAACCTGGCCGCCGGCAAAGGCGCCTGCGGCGAATGCGCCGGAAGTTGGAGCCAGAAGGGCAAGAAGGTCGCCATCTACCCCGCCGAGCATCAGGCCTGCACCATGCCCGCGCACGCGGCGCATCCCGCCGCTGAACTGGCAAGCTCGGAACAGTCGCTGCTCGCGGCCAAACGAATCCTGGTGAAAGAAGGGCGCTACGCCTGCTGCATTCGCGGCGGCTGCGCCATGTGCGCCTCCGAATCTCACTGCCCCTGCGGCGGCGACCTCGCCAAACACAAGGGCGTCTGCGGCGAGTGCCTGGACGGCTGGATGTCCGGCCGCGGCGCCTTCGCCGGCATCGACCCGAAGGAGGTCATGCTCGCCGAACCCGATCCCGACATGGGTTCCATGCGTCTCGGCGGCGGATGGCTCGCCTCCGGCACCAGCCAGGTCCCGGCCGCATCGCCCATGAATATGCTGATGGGCCTCTTCGGCCGCTGGACCCTGATGGGCAGCGCGCAGGCCTTCCTGGTCTACAGCGACCAGACCGGACCACGCGGCCGCGACAAGATTTTCTCCACCAACTGGGCCATGGGCATGGCAAGCCGCCGCCTCGGACCCGGCACGCTCACCATCCGCACCATGTTGAGCGCCGAGCCTGCCACAATCACCGCCCGGCGCTACCCGATGCTCTTCGCCACCGGCGAAACCGCCAACGGCATCCCCATCATCAACGGGCAGCACCCGCACGACTTCGTGATGGAACTCGCCGCCTCCTATAAGATTCCGCTAGGCGAGCGCTTCACCTTCAACCTCTACGGAGGACCGCGCGGCGAACCCGCCCTTGGCCCCACCGCCTACCCGCACCGTCCCAGCGCGAGCGAGAATCCCATGTCCGTCATCTCCCACCACCAACAGGACTCCACGCACATCGCGACCAACGTCATCACCGCGGGCGTCAGCGCCGGACCGTTTACCTGGGAAGTCTCGGGCTTCCACGGCCGCGAACCCGACGAACTCCGCTGGGGCCTTGAGAGTGGCGCCATCGACTCGCTCTCCACACGCCTGACCGTCAGTCCGACCAGCCGTTGGAGCGGCCAATTCTCCATCGGACGCCTGAATCACCCCGAGATCACGCACCACCTACGTCCTGCGCTGCGCACCACCGCCAGCTTGATGTACTCCACCGGCAACTGGTCTACCAGCGCAATTTGGGGGCGCAATAACGAGCTCTCATACACCCAGCAGCCGGGACTTCCGGTGATCCCGCGGAGCCGCATACGCCCCCTGCATGTGGTCAGCGTGCCCACCCGCATCCCGGCGCAGGTCTACAATTCCTACCTGCTGGAATCTACCTATAGGCGCAACCGTAACTGGTTCTGGATGCGCGTGGAGAACACGGACAAGGACTCCACCCTGTTGTTCGACGAGGCGCCCTTCGTGCTGCTCGCCGACGAGGTCCGCTTGGCCCGCGTGCAAGCCTACACTTTGGGTTACGAGCGCGAACTGCCGGTCACGCGCACACCCTTCCGCATCGGACTCGGCGGACAGGCGACGCTATTTCACGCCCCGCCAATTCTGGCGCCCATCTACAACGCGAATCCGAGGGGAGTGCAGCTATTCCTAAGGGTACGCACCAGTCGTCGCTGATAACCTCAACTACGGGTTCTTCACGCAGCGAAAGCCAATGAAGAAATCCTTCCATCGTGCCGGTACTGGGGCCGACTCGTAGATCACCGCATCCTGCAGCGGCTCTCCACAGGACTGCCCGCGGATCATGTACCACGGCTCATCGGCACGAGGCGGCGGCTTCAAGCTCGCGAAAGCATTCAGCGCTTGCGGACTCGGAGGACGCAGCTGATCGACGAACTCCCAGACGTTGCCCACCATCTGCAGCGCGCCACTGGGGCTCACGCCGGCCGCGAAATCGCCCACCGGCCGCAACTGCTTCGTGCCTACATTCGCCTTCGAGGGGTCCTGCTCGTTGCCCCAGGGGAAGTTGCGCCCATCGCTGCCGCGCGCCGCTTTCTCCCATTCGAACGGGTTCGGCAGCCGCTTTCCCGCCCAGGTGGCGAAGGCCTTGGCATCATCGATGGTCACATTGACCACCGGATAATTGGGCTTGTCGACGGCGAAACGGTCGGGCAGCGAGCGTCCTGTCGCCTGGCAAAACTTGGCGTATTCCGAGTTCGGCACTTCCGTCTGATCCACGTAATACGCAGGGAGCGAGATGTGCTGTTTCTCGCCGCCATAGGCGAAATCCCCCGCCGCCACCAGCACCATCGGACCGGTCGAAGTGGCAATCGTCTTGGGCATGATTTCGGGCTTCGGCCCTGCACCTACGCCGCGAAGGACGAAGTACAGACCAAGCAGCACCGACAGCCCCAGGAACGCGATCCCTGGAATCAGCCATGCCGGTCGTCCAGACGGTGCGGGGGCAGGATTTGCCACCGGAGTCACCTGGGTCATGGCGCGCGTGGATGCGTCCAGATCGTCCCGGGCGGCCTCCAGTTCGTTGGCGATCGCGCCGAAATCCTGCGGCCGTTCGGACGGCGTCTTCGCCGTGCAGCGGGACACCAGATTGATCACGGATTGCGGAATCGAAGCAGCCACCAGCGGACTCACATCCAGCGGTTCGTGGAGGATGCTGTAGAAGATCCGTTCCACGGTTTCGCCCGCGATCGGCTTCTGTCCCAAAATCAGTTCGAATAGCAGGATGCCGAACGCGTAGACATCCACCAACTCGGTAATCTTCTCGCCCTTCACCTGCTCCGGCGCCATGTAATAAGGCGTGCCCAGCACATAGCCGGCCCGGGTAACCGAAAGGTCCTCGGTTTTGGCGATCCCGAAGTCCATCAACTTCACCACTCCGGCGGTGTTGATGTGAACGTTCTCCGGCTTGATGTCGCGGTGGATGATCTTGGCGCGATGGACGTATTCCAGGGCGCGTGCGATCTGGATGGCGATTTTCAGCTTCTTGCGCAGGTCGCCGGTGTTGCCGTGGCGGATCGCCCCGCGCAGATCCTCGCCGCGCAGGAACTCCATCACCATGAAAAGCCCGTGCGTATCATCCCACCCAAAGTCATAGATACTGATGACATTCTCGTGGGCCAGATTGCCTGCGGTGCGAGCTTCGGTAAGGAAGCGCTGCTTGGCTTCTTCGTCCTGGCTGGCGTTGTTAGTAAGGATTTTGACGGCGACCTGGCGACCGATCACAGTATCTACGGCACGGTAGACGTGCGACATACCGCCACCGAGAAATTCCTGCAGGTCGTACTTGCCTAAGCGAGCCGGGAGTTGGATCAAATCACTGGGAAATGCTTAAGAGTGAAGATATATACTGTACCATGATAGGGTTGAAGCTGATCGCAGTCAAGACGGAGGGAGCGGCATGAGAATACATATATTGGTCAGATGGGTGGGGATACTCGCGGCAACCGGTACATTGTTGGCCCAGCAGCCGCAGAAGAAAAAGGTCGAAGGGGCGCGCGACCTGTTCTATTTCGGCGCGTCGCAGAAGGACACACTGCCTCCCATCCAGAAGACAGCGGCGCCAAAGACTCCACGGCCCGCCCCAGCCACGCAGTCCGCTTCATCGCCGGCGGTTAAAGCACCTGCGGTGCCCGTTGCGCCGCCACCTGCCGCCGATGCCGCGAGCACGCTCCATCTGGGCTTCCGGTATACGGTCCAACTGGTCAACCAGACGACCAACAAGTCCGAACCGGTCGATCCGGACCGTGAATTCAAGAAGGGCGAATGCGTCCGCATGGAGGTCGAGTCCAACCAGTCCGGTTACCTCTACGTGCTCAGCAAGCAATCAAGCGGCGGTTGGCTGCCGCTATTTCCGTCCTCCGAAATGCCGGAGGAATCCAATGTGGCCGATCCCGGCGTCAAAGTACGCGCGCCCAAGGACTATTGCTTCGAGATCGACAACCCCCCGGGTGTTGAGACCCTGTTCGTCGTGCTATCACGCTCGCCGCGTGATTTCTTCGAGCTCTACGACGCCATCAAAGCGCCCGCTGCCACGTCGCCCGCCAACAACGCCAAAGCTCCGGCGAGCGCCGTCCAGATGGCCGATGCGGGCAGGATGAATTCGGCCGTCGAGAAGATGGCGAAGAACTTCGGCACCCGCGACCTGGTGATTAAGAAAGTGACGCCCGCCCCGGAAAATAAAGAGAACAAAGACGTGGACTATTCCGTGTATGTCGTCAATGGATCCGACAAGCCTTCATCTACCGTGGTGAAGAAAGTCGAGATCAGGCACAAGTAAGTGGAGCAGTAACCCCGTCCGCCGTTACTTACGGCGGGCGGGCCAACCTTCGACCTTATCGGGGCTGCTCAGCACGGTCACGCTGAAGGGCGCCTTCGTGAAGGCATCGATGGTGCCTTCGAACTCCAACACCGTGCCGAATTCGGCTTCGTTCTTGAACGCCGTTTCGAGCTTCAAAATTACTTCTTCCGCAGTTGCATCCCCCACGCCCAGCACGAGTTCCGTCGGTTTATTGGTAGGCGTGGCGCGCAGCAGCGTCCCTTTCAGCTTAGGCAAAGGCGTGCTCTTGAGCGTGGCGAAGTAGCCGTCGCCCTCGGGCGATTCCAGCTTGCGGCGCATGCGAATCCAAGCTGCCAGTTGCGGGTTGGTGCGGTTCAATTCCTCGTCCTGCTTACGTAGCGCGAGGGCCGATGCCGACTCGACGTTGAAATCGGCCGGAGGCTTCGCGGCAGCGGCGGCGGCAACCTTCAATTGGTCGAGTCCCGCGGCATCGCCGTGATAGGAAGTGTACAGGCGTTCCAGCAGACCGTTCATCTGGCGGCGCTGCCCCTCAGGCAACGCTCCGGCATCGCGATAGGACGCGGCGCGCGCCAGGTGCCAGAGTGCGGCAGCCTGATTTCCAGGCGTGCGATCTAGCGCCAACACGGTGCCATACCAGGCCGAAATCTCGGCGGCGGTCGGGTCGATTTGCAGGGCCTTGGAGAATTCGGCCTCGGCGCCCGGATAATCTGCCCGCTGCCACTGAATCCAGCCCAGCGCACGATGCGCCAGCAATTCCACCTCGGTACGGCGCTTCTTCCAATCTTCCGGCGTGGTCGCGGCAGGTTTCGCAGCCGCGCCGAAATACTTGTCCAGGCCGGTCAGCAACTGCTTTGCCGCCTTCTCGCCGGCTCCCAGCAGGTCCGGCGACACTTCCTTCGACTCCGGCACCAGCAGCGTCGTCCAGTACAGACCCACCAGATTATCGCCGACCGCGGTCACCATCTCCCGCGCCACGCTCAGCATGTGCGCATTGTCGCCGAGCGATTGGTAGGCCGAGAAATACAGCTCATGGCGCACTTGCAGCAGTTCGGTCTTGGGGTACTTCGCCTTCCACTGATCCAGCAGCAGCAGCCGCTTCTGAGGCGCCGCCTCGGCGCGAATGGTCAGCACCAGGTCGTATTCGTTGCGGTCGGTAAACTTGGCGGGCGCCGCACCCGCAGGCACGGCCAGGGCGAAAACTGCCGCGCAAGCCAGCGCCGCGCCGCAAAGTGAGCGCACGGACCTCATTGTTTCTTCACCGTGACTACGTTGTGGTTGGTAGAGGTCACTTCCACGTCCTGGCGGCTCACGATTTTGCCGTCCTGCATGGTGCGGATTTCATATTTGCCCACCGGCACCTTGACCTGCGCGGGCACGGTGGAGGACATCTGGCGGCCGTCATACAGGATCGGGGTCTCGCCTTGCGAGCCCTTGAATTCCACCATTCCGAACTCCTGGGTCAGCGCCACGGTCACATCGTTGACCGCGCCCGTTTTCACATCGATGGGGCGCGACTCCGCGCGGTACCCATCCATCTGTATGTACAAAGTCTGCTTGGCCGGCGCAAGATTCAAAACGCAGGGTGTCTGGCAGCGCTGTTCGCTGTCGCCCTCCACCGTCAGTTCCGCTCCGGGAGGTTCGGTCATTACCTTTACTTGCACGGCCGAGGGCCGCTTCACAGTGCTGATAGCGAGCACGGGCGCGGTGGCCAGGCGCCGGATCTTCATATCGCGCTTGTCGCCCGCAGGCAGCAGTTCCACGTGAAAGATGGCGTTGGAAACCGCGGCGGCCGCGGGGTCCATCAACGTCAACCCCGGCGCTCCGGCCGGCAGCACTGCCTGCGCGACCTGTATCGGCGCCGGTTCCGGCAGGCTGAGGTCTTTGGTCCACCTGCTCAGATCCACCGGGGAAGATTGCAGGCGGCGCCCACCGGCTTCCCAATCGGGCACGCCGAAGTGCACGCCATTGAAAATTTCCTCGATTGGCGGAGGCTGCGGAATACCGGCCTGCAGTTCCGTCCCCGCCTCTTTGGAGACCACCGAGAGTTCCTGCAACAGCGCGTTGGCCTTCTTGGTGGAAGCCGAGGTGCCGTGAATGCGGATCACTTTGAGCAAGCTGACAGCCTCGGCCAAGCGATCGTTCAGCAAATAGCTATTGACCCCCTGGAAGGCCGCTTCGATGGAGAACGGGTCGAGCTTTACGGCGCGCTCGTAAGCGGCGGCGGCGGCAGCGAAATCACCCAGGTCGTACTTCTCCTGGGCTTCCTTGCGCGACGTCAGGTAAAGCAGCTTGCTTCTGGACGCGGCTTCCAGCGTCCCGCCGGGCTTCTTTTTCAGAATCTGGTTGATCAGGTCGATGGCTTCCGCCCAATTTTCGCGCTGCTCACGCCGGCGCGCATCATCGAACCATTTCTCCGCCAGTGTAGGATCGCTCTCGATGTCCTGATTGAGCGGGGGATGGAAGTAGAAGCCGCCGCCGCTCATCGATGAAGTGACCCAGGGAGTCTGTTTGCCTTCGGTCGCATCGGAAACGCGCTTCTTTACCTTATTGAAAATCTCGTCGATTCCAATGGTGAGTTGGGGCTGGCCGATGTAATCGGAGAGTGCTTCGGTAAACCAGCTATTACGTCCATCGGGATTGTCCGCCGCCACCTGTCCGATGGAGGTCGAGAAAGCCACGAAGGTTTCTCTCCCGGCATTTTGCGGCTGCGCGAGGCCCGCTTCGAGCGAGTACTTCTCGGCCACCGGATTGCTGCGGCAGGCATCCAGAATGATGATGTTCTTCTTGGCTCGCTTGCTTTTCAATTCTTCGAAGATCAGGGCAACCGAAATCGTGCTCAACTTGGCGCTCGCCAGCGAGTTGCCGGGCACAAAATCCACCGGCACCAGGAAGTTCTCATTGGCAATCTGCACACCGTGGCCCGCGTAGAAGAACAGCGCGGTATCGTCGGGCCCGAGCATATCCAGAAACTCGCCGAGCTTGGTCTGCATCTCCGCCTGCCTGGCGTTTTCCACCAGGAGGGTGCGGAAGTTCGACGCTCGCAGGGCCGCGTCCATGGCGCGCGCATCGTTCACCGCGTTCTTCAGGGGACTGAGTTGATAGGCGTCGTTGCCGAAAATCAGCGCCACCCGCTTGCCGGTCTCCTGCGCATGGAGCGCGGCCGAAACCAGCAGCAGTCCCGAAACGGCGATCAGCGAACGGCATAAGGATCCAGAGCGAGAAGTGAGCATGAAGGTCTCCTTATTTCACCAGGGTAGTAGCCGAGTTACCCGCGAACACAATCTTGCGACTGCGATTGTCCATAGCGGGGTCGTTGGTCGATTCTGCCGCCGTCAGCCGGTTCCCCATGTAAGTGTACTTGATGTGAGCGCCCTTACCGCCGCCCTGCACATCCTCAGAGATCAACTTACCGTCCTGGTACTGCATGGTGCGTTCGTAGACCTTGGCCTTTGCCTGCATACCGCGGATGGCATTCAACTGCATGCCGCTCCACTCCAGTTCCAGTACCAGGTCCGTGGGATTACCCCGCGGGCCGCTTAGTTCCTGCGCCCGCACCACGCGGCCCGCCGCATCGTAAGTCAGTTGGAAGTAATAGAGCTTCTCCCACACATAAGGATTAAAGAAGCGATTGCCGGCGATTACAAGGGTGATATTCTTCCCTGTCAGTTTCTGAACCGCCAGGGGATCCACGCTAGGGTTGTTTGCCAGCACCACCGAAGCCTTCTTGTAAGCCTCGTCGGGATCTGCCGGCACCGCCGGACGGACTTCGTCGGTGTCCGAGGCCCACACCACGCGACCGCGATCGTCATATCCAAGCGAGATCTTCTTCTCGCCAGTGACGTGTTCGTTCTTCTCAAAGACCGGGGTGACGGACTTCAGCTTCTCGCCATCCCATTCGAAGGTGGTCTTCAACTTGTTGGAGCCGTCGACGCGATCGATATGCGGCTGGAACGCCAGGCTGGCCGGGTCGTAGAAGATGCCCTTGGCCAGGGACTGTCCGGAGAGCCAGTTGGGGTCGCCCTGGGGCGCGGGAGTCGAGGCGACGGCCGCCGACGTCATGAGGCGCCGCACCTGGGCGCGCTCTTCCATTTTGGCGTCAAGCGTATTGGAAACATCGAGATAGCGGGAGAAATACTCTCGGCTTTCCTTCGGTTTGCGGGTGATCATGGCAGCCGTGCCGGCATAATACAGAAGATCGGCATCATCGGTCTTCATCTTCAGGCCCTGCATCGCCAATTGCCACGCGCGATTGTAGCTGCCGTCGGCCAACGCCGTCTGGACCTTGGTTTTCATGTCCTTGAGCGGGGCGTTGAGGGTGAACAATAGCGAATTACGGAGCGTTTCCGCCTGCGCGCGCTCCTCGCCGACCGCATTGAGATCGTATTCTTCCAGAGTGGCCAACGCCTCCGAGATGCGCTCCTGCGCCCCCAGGACATCCGCCTTTTTATACAGCACCTTTAAGGTCTCCGGCACGATCGTGCCCGGCGCCAGGGACTTGGTCAGCACGGCCTCCGCATCCAGCACGCTCTTCAGTGCCTCGTCCAGATTCTTGGATGCCTTGTGCCGGTCGGCGAAATCCAGGTTCCGGTCAACCGCCGTCTGCTGCCCCGGCTGTAGCCTGGTGCGCTTGCTTTGCCGGTCCGTTGCCACCCGGCGCGAGTACTCCGTCCACACCTGCAGCGCTTCTTCGCGTACCGCCGCATCGGAGGGCTTTCGCGAAGAGGCCAGCCGGTATTCGCGGTAGGCCCCGCCGAAATCGCTCTCATCCTTGCGGACGGCGGCGGCCGACTGGTGAACCTGCATGCTCTCTTTGAGCGCTTGGCTGTGTTTGGCGGCGACATCGGGGAAGGACTGCTGGTAGCGCTCGAATTCGCGGTCGCCGAGCAGGAAGGCGTCCCACTGTTCGCCGGCGGCAAAAGCGCGCAGGATGGCGGCCTTGCGGTCCAGCCATTCCTTACGACCGGTCAGCGATTTGCGCAGCTTGTCCTGCTCGGGATTGGCCGGATAGACGGCCTGGGAGAGTTCAACGAACTTGAGCCCTTCGGTGATGGCCTCAACCCCGGCGGCGCCGCTTTCGAAGGCGTCGTACCGGCGGCGCATCGACTCTTCGACGAAACGGCCCAGGGGCGCCATCGCAGGATTGTCGTTGTAAGCCTTGACCACGGCGGACATCAGTTCGATCTGGGCGGGGAACGATTTACCCTTGCCGCCGATAATCTGGAGCGCGACCTCGTCCATGCACAGGCGCGTGAGCTCTTCGGCTCCGCCGGGCAAGAAGGCCACGAAAGACGCGGCGGGGACATCGGTTCCGGCCTTGTCCTGGGCGGTTTTCTTGAAGGTGATCTTGGACGTCTTCCAAATCGCCGCGGGATCTTCGGGCGCAGTTTTGGGCAGCCCTTGCGGCACCAGGTATTCGAGTTTCCCCTGCTCGTACCTGGCCAGGACGCCGGCATCGGAATCTCTAAGCAGCGCGCCGGCGATTGGCACTTGCGGCAGCTTATTGGCGGGACCGTTCGCTTTGGGCTGGGCGCCGAGACTGTGCGCTTTATCCTTTGTGTTCATGGTCACCGCGAGGGCGTCGGTGAACTGCAAGCCCTGGTCGGCGCGCGAAACCAGGATTCCGGCGTGGGCCGCGGAGGCAACACAGCAGCCGATCAGGGCGCGGAAGAGGGGGGTCCTAGGGGTCGTATTGGCCTCCAATTGAACTCACGCCGGTGTGCGGCGCAACTCCAATATTGTCAATCGAGTGTATCGTGTATAACCAATGTTTGCAATACAAGACGACATTTGTAGGGTTCCGATTGCGTGAATGAGTACCAGGGTCGACAGCGGTACAAGCGCGGGTTCGGTGGGAACGGGGCGTGACCGATTGGATACTGAAAATAAGGGAGTTACTCATGGGGAACGGCCGAAGTGAATTCTTTCGGATTTTCCGCGCGTCTTGGGCGAATACGTACCCCCAGACGCCTACACATATACCACAGGAGTGGAATGGATCCGCCACCTTACAGGCCCCGAACCCAATTCTTCAATGAGTTAGATTCGCGAAACTGCGGTTATCAGGACTGGCCGGAAGTCCGGAGCGAGCCTCAGGTCCGGGTGGCGCCCGTGGTATTTGTTAGTTGATCCTGGGGTGAAGGTGTCACCGAAGAACCGTTTCACCGGCGTGACCGTGAAGCCGAACGTGGCCGCATCACATAATGATCCGGCGATGAGCCACCCAGCATCCAAGGACACTGCGACGTCAAGCCGCCGCTGACAACGTCACCCTCACACCGGCTTTCGACAAGTACTGTGCGCCGGGAATCCCGGTGTTGAATCCCAACCAAAGCGGAATTTGGTGTTTGTCGATTAGGTTCATGGCACCGTACCCTATTGGCTGTCGCATCGCCCAACCACCAGGTTTGGCGGGAAACCGAACCCACTGTTCCTGAGCGCTGAAGGCGAACCAGTCCGTAGGGTAATCGGCACTGCGGTAAAGTTTCATCCCACGCCTTCAAAGTGCTGAACAAGCGGCGCAGCTAGTGGCAGGCGCCCGATTAACTCATCCACCTTGAGCAGCAGATCCAATGGCGAAAATGGTTTCTGGAGTACTCGCACCGAATCGGACGGCAACCTGTGAAACGATTCGGCATCCTCGAAATTCCACGCCAAGAATGGATAGCCGGAAACAAGGAGAATTTTTAGCTCGGGTGTATGCCCAATCAACGCAAGCCCGACCTCCGCCCCGCTGATGTCGGCTAATGTCACACCGGCAATAAGCAGATCGATAGCGCCACCGAGTTCCTCAAATTGCGTTAGCGCCGATTCCGGTGACAAACACGACCAGACGCTATGCCCACTGCGCTTGAGATAACTGGCGATCACTTTGAGCAGAGACTCTTCATCGTCAAGTATCAACACGTTGGCCATTTCGCCCCCGCTACCAATCTCGAAATCTGCTACTGTTCTCGCTCTAAGGCAGCAATCTCGGCGTCGAGGCCTTCCCTGTACGCCCACAACCACGCCCCCGCTTCTTTTGGGTGGAGGTTCTTGATCCAGACCGACACTTTCCGTACTTCAGTCCTGCCGATTTCGGGCCTTTGTTACGGCGTCAACATTGGTTTGTTGCCGCGCTAATTGTGGGCGTTCATCTTCCCCTTTGAAGATTGCTGGTGACGTGCGATTTCGCCCCCCGCTCGGTCCGCATTGATGGAACTGGCGCACACCGCCCTAAACAGGTCCTCTTCAGGCGATCCGTTACGAAAGCATCTCGCCAGCCAGAGCTTGTATGCCAGCGTTGCAGCTACGTCCGGTTCCAATGGTTTCTTCTTTGCCATCATAAGCATCGTCCCCCTCAAGACTTGCTCCACATTCCATGTAACGGACTCTATCCGAGTTCGGTTGTCGCCGTCTGTTCACAATTGCTCACGATAAGACGTTGCGAATGTTCCCCTTTTACGATATTTTTGGGTGGATAAGGCGAAACCGGAGTATGTACCCAAAACAAAAACTAAAGCCTACGCCCAAGCTGCCTTTCGATCTTAAGGTTTTGACCAAGACCAATGGCGGCAAGACCATTACAGAGTACCGGACAGATGACCGAATTTTCGCGCAGGGTGATATCGCGGACGCCATATTCTACGTGCGAAAGGGCAAGGTCAAGCTGAGCGTCGTTTCAAGTCGGGGCAAGGAAGCGGTGATCGCTATTTTGGGAGAAGGCGATTTCTTCGGGGAAGGATGCCTGGCAGGACAGCCGCTCCGAATGGCAAGTGCATCTGCCGTCTCGGAGTGCTCCATCATGAAACTGGCGAAGGCAAGAGTCATTGGTCTTCTCCACGATGAGCCCAAATTCTCTGAGTTGTTCGTTGCCCATCTTCTTTCCCGCAACATCAAAATTGAGGAAGATCTGGTTGATCAATTATTCAATTCCAGCGAGAAGCGACTGGCAAGAGTGCTTCTCTTGCTGGCGCACTTCGGGAAGGAAGGCCAGCCGCAAGAGGTCATTCCTAAGATTAGTCAGGAGACGCTTGCGGGGATCGTGGGTACCACTCGTTCAAGGGTTAGTTTCTTTATGAACCGTTTTCGCAAACTTGGATTCATCGAGTACAACGGTGGCCTCACGGTCCACAGTTCATTGCTCAACGTCATTCTGCATGACTGATTTTCCTGGGTGGTGCTCGGAGTGCGGCGATGCTCACCTAAACCTCTGTAGCCCGTCAAGCCGCTCACGAACCTGCCTGAACTTCGCTTGAAATGTTTCTTCGATTTCCGGCGCCAGCCCTGTGGCCTTATAGAAATACCGGAGCATGTCCGAATACCCCTTCTCGGCCGCGGTAAGGGTCCGTTCGGCGTGTTCCCGGCGGCCCATGCTGTACGCTGTTTCGGCAACCGCGGCGAAGGTCAGGATCACTCCCAAGTCCGTCCAGATGAAATCGAGGCGTATTTGGTCGGATACTTTTCGTAGTTGCACCGATTTATCAAAAACGCCGCCCACGTCTCAAGTGTAGCGAATGGCGCTTAACATGCTCAGTTATTGTTGACTATCAGATTTGAAACTCTCGTAATCCACCCGGAGCCGCCATCCCCACATGGCTGCTTTTGGGTTGACGCCTAAAGGATGAATAACAACCTCAAGAAAGAAGCAACTACCGATAACGCGGCGCTGCCTGAGGCGCGTAAGCTCTGGAAATACCTGGGCGGTGTAAGCCTGCCGGTCTTTCTGACGTTTCCTCTTATGTACGCTTGCGCGATTCCTTTAGTGCTCCTGGATCTTGTGGTTCTGATGTACCAGGCGATTTGCTTCCCTGTATACGGAATCCCGAAAGTCAGGAGGCGAGAATATCTGATCTTTGACCGCGGGCGTTTGCAGTACCTCAACGTCGTGGAGAAGGGCGGCTGCGTGTACTGTTCGTACGCGAATGGAGTGTTGGCATACATCGGCGAAATCGTGGCGCGCACCGAACAGCACTTCTGCCCCATCAAACACGCGACTTCCGAGGCGCGGCCGCATTCACGTTATTCGCATTTTCTTCCTTATGGCGATGCGGCAGCCTACCGCACACGGGCCAACAAGGTCCGTCATGAGTTCACCGACATCAAGCCGGCGCCGGGCAGAGGGCCGGAGAACTCCGCGAAGTAAGGCTGCTACAATCAGGCTCAAAGATGAAATCTGGTACCCGTCTCACCTCATTGTGGCTAAGTGTGCTATTGCTGGCAGCGCCAATGGGGCAAGCTGCTCCCGATTCGGTGCACGAATACCGCCTGCGCTTCTTTCACACACACACTAACAAGCGGCTGGAGATTATTTATCGGATCGGCAATAAGTATCTCCCCGAGGCTTTGGACAAGCTCGACGACTATCTCGCCGACCATCGTACGGGGGATGTTCGACATTTCGATCCCCACCTGTTCGACCTGCTTTACGATTTGACCGCATCCTTGAAGGATTCCGGCGGTGAAATCAACGTCGTCTGTGGATATCGCACCGCAATGAGCAACGAATTTCTGCGTACGCGCGGCGCCCACACGGGCGTCGCCCGCAAGAGTCTGCATATGCAGGCTGAGGCGATCGATATTCGCCTGCCGGGCATCTTGACCTCGGTGCTGCGCGATGCCGCCCTGCGACTGCATCGCGGCGGTGTCGGGTACTATCGCGCTTCGAACTTCGTCCACGTCGATGTGGGGCCGGTTCGCCGCTGGTAACCGGACCTTCATTCGGGATAAGGGTAGCCCTTTACGAGAGCCTGCTGGAGGGCTGCATCGTGTGCGTATATGTCGCCATAGAAGTGCACCGGCCCATCTTCCAGCACGATCACGGGGATGTATAGAATGAAAACCGGAATCGGATGGATCAGATTCACCTGCGCGGTTGCGCTGCCGCTCATCGCTGCGCGGATGCGATCCTGGTCCCAGCCCGGATTTTCGCGTAGCACCCAGGCCGCCAGTTCCGCGGGTCTCTCCACCCGGATGCAGCCATGGCTAAAGTCCCGCCGCGATTTTGCGAATGCTTCCGTGGCAGGAGTATCGTGCATGTAGATGCTGTAGCTATTCGGAAATACGAACTTCGCCAGGCCAAGCGAATTCCTCGGCCCCGGCTTTTGCCGGACGAACAGCTTTCCGGTGCGGAGTTGACTCACCATCTGCCTCGTCACGGGACCCGAGGCAAGAACGCTTTGGCGCGCGTCCACAAGATCGAAACCCTTCCTGGCCAGATAACCCGGGTCTTTTAGCAGGTGGGGAATGAGTTCCGCACGCACGATGGAATCCGGCACTTCCCAATACGGCCGGAACACCACGTATTCCAGGCTGTCCGTAAATACCGGGGTATTGTGGCCGTTGACTAACGGAATTCGGAACCAGGCATCGTGCGGCGTTAGGCCTGGCGGAGAGTTCCGACGCCCTGGTGTTGGTGGCCTCTGAAGAGCGGGGACACGGGTGGGCGATCGATGGCCACGAGATCCACGCCATGCCGGATGAGGCCACCCTGCAGCGGGCGCTTGACAATCTTCACCCACGGCGAACGACTCTGTCTTCGCCAGGATTCATTCGCTACTGTTCGCTAATTCGCGCTACCGGCTCTCGGCCGTCGCGCTGGCCGGCCTGATTTGGGGCGTGTCCCCCTCGGAGGTGGCACGACGGTCAAAAGTGTGACCGCACCCGTGGAATTCGCCAATGTTCCTTCGGGCCTGTATATCTCGAATCAACCCCTGAACACGGTGATCGTCCAACTGCGCGGGAATTCCTGGGTGATGAATCCCGTTATGTCGAGCTTGACCGCGCATGTGGATCTAGGCGGACTTCGCGAAGGTTGGCACACCATCCGTCTGGCATCCACGGAATTGAAGCTGCCGCCCGGCGTCACCGTGGAACGCCTCTCGCCACCATCGATCTCACTTCGCTTGTCGCTCCGGATCCCGTAACGGCGCTGGTTTGAAACGTTGCACTCGGAGCGCATCCCGATGTTCGATTGGAATTTACGCCGCCGCGACGCGTGGTCCCATGAACCGGAAACAGGTGCGCTTCGAACTGGGTACGCGGTGACACCAGAGGGCACTCGGAACCTGGCGTTCACCGGGCAGTTCTGCGAACTCCCCGACGACGTAGTGTTCGCCGTGGAATACTCAATTTGCTCCGCCATGACAGCGGTATGCGCGTTGTTCGAACTGGACCGCGAGGCGCCGGCCGTCTACAAGGCCAGTACGATCCGCGCAATCTGTACCATGCGTTCAGGGCACTGGACGATCTGGCGGTCTGACGCGGCGGTGGTTCGGAGCCGTCACGTTACGGCTCCGAACAGCGCGCCCACGGCGGCGGTCACCGCCATGGCGAGCGCGCCCCAGAACGTGACGCGAACGATACCAACCTTGACGCCCGCGCCTCCGGCGTGCGCCGCCAATGCCCCTAGTATCGCCAGTAGCATGAGTGAGGTCCCCGAGACCAGCGGGATCAGGGCCCGTTGCGGGCCGAAAGCCGTGACCAGGAGCGGCATGACTGCGCCCGCGGCGAAACTGCCCGCCGAGGCGAGCGCAGCCTGAATGGGGCGTGCTTCAAGAGGCTTCGAAATCCCAAGTTCATCGCGAGCATGTGCGTCCAGTGCATCGTGCGCCATCAATTGGACCGCAACCTCTTTGGCCAGCGTGGCATCGAGACCGCGAGCGACGTATATCTCCGCCAACTCCGCGTGCTCTCCTTTGTCGTCGTCCCTGAGTTCGGCGCGTTCCCTCTTGAGATCTGCCTGTTCCGTGTCCGACTGCGAGTACACCGAGACGTATTCACCGGCC
>JBDTPR010000011.1:0-29963 GCA_039932635.1 Candidatus Solibacter sp. | reverse complement strand
TTGGTGTCGTCGAAGCGAAGATTCGTTTTGCCGCCGAATTCCGCGGCCAGTCCGAAATTCAGGCAGATCGATTTGGCGTGGCCAATGTGCAGGTAGCCGTTGGGCTCCGGCGGAAAGCGCGTGTGCACCCGTCCCTGATACTTATTCGTCTTCAGGTCGTCCAGTATGATGTCGCGTACGAAGTTTGATGGGCCGGCGGCGGGCTCGGGTTTAGACGGCTCAGGGTTAGGCGTGGTCATAGTAGTTATAACTTTTCGATAGCTTGCGCGATGCGCGTCAGGCAGGTCTCGCGACCCAGCACTTCGAGCGTGCCGAAGAGCGGCGGCGCGATCTTGCGGCCGCAGACGGCTACGCGCACGGGCTCGAACATCTGGCCGGCTTTGATGCCGAGTTCGACGCTGGCCGCGCGCAATGCGGCATCCAGTCCATCGTGCGTGAATTCCGCCATCGCAAGGACTTCGCGGGCCCTGACCAGGACGGTCTTGGCCATGGCGGCATCGCCCTTTTTGGGGATGAGTTCGGCGCTGTCGTAGGGCGGCAACTGCTCGGCGAAAAAGAAATCGGCAACCGACTGCACGTCCTTCAGCAGCTTCATGCGCTCCTGAATCAGCGGCGTGATCTGCGTCATGCGGGCCAGGTCGGCCGGCACGAACGGGAGCAGTTCGCGCGCCAGTTCGGCCGGGGGCAGGGAACGAATGTGCTCGGCATTGAGCCACAGCGCCTTCGCGTCGAAGGGCTCTTCTTCCGTGAAGTTGACCACCGCGTTGGCGCGATTGATGCCTTCGAGCGTGAATAGCTCGACGGTCTCGTCGCGCGTAAGCTTCTCGCGATCGTTCTTCGGCGACCAGCCCAGCAGGCAGAGAAAATTCATGAACGCGGCCGGCAGGAACCCGGCGTCGCGATACGTGGTCACCGATACCACGGGACCATGGACGCGTTTCGAAAGCTTCATCCCGTCGGGCGCCATCAATAGCGGCAGGTGGGCGAAGGTGGGCGACACCGAGCCGGCGGCATCGAAGATCAGCGCGTGCTTGAAGGCGTTAGAGAGATGCTCCTGGCCGCGGATGATGTGGGTGATGCGAAGGTCGGCGTCGTCGGCGCAGTTGGCCAAATGATAGGTGGGCATGCCGTCGCTGCGCAGCAGCGCGAAATCCTCGATGTCGGCATAGGCCTTGGCCTGATCGCCATACACGGCGTCGGTGAACGTCACGTGGCCTGCGCGATCGTGCGGGACCTTGAAGCGCAGAGCGAATGACTCGCCGGCCGCGGCGCGACGGTCGCTTTCCTGGCGCGTAAGTTCGCGCATGCCGGGGTTGCACAGCCACGTGCCGTGCGAGCCGGATTTCTCGGAATCGGTGGCCTCGGCGCGCGTGAAATCACGATACGCCAGGCCCTTTTCGAAAATCGCGTTGGCCACCTCGCGGTGCAGCGCGAGCCGGTCCGACTGCTTGTACTCTTCGTCCCAACCCAGATCGAGCCAGCGCAAGCCTTCGAAGATCGACGTCAACGAGGCGTCGGAATTGCGGCCCACATCGGTGTCGTCGATGCGAAGGATCATGGTGCCGCCGCTGTGCCGGGCGTACAGCCAGTTAAAAATGTATGTGCGCGCACTCCCTATGTGCAAAAAACCCGTAGGGGATGGCGCAAATCGGACTCTGGGCATGGAAATTCAAGTATAACAACGTGCTGCTGACGACGTGAAAATCGCGCGGGAACATTCGGTGTACTGCGGTAGTCTAATTATTTCAGGTCGTTAACTATGAAATTAGCGATACACGGTTCCCTGGTGGCGCTGGTATGCGCTTGGACTGGGGTGGGGCAGACGTTCGATATTGCCTCGGTGAAAGCGGCGGCACCTTGCTGCGCCGCAGGACAGTGGCGCGAGAGCAAGGTGGGTCCGGACCGCATCGACTTCCGCTACGTGACCCTGAAATATTGCCTGGCGTTCGCGTATCGGATGAAGGAATTTCAGGTATCCGGCCCGCAGTGGCTCGGTGAGACGAGGTTCGACATCGTGGCCAAGGGCGCGGAGGGCACGAGGCCAGAACAGTTGCCGGAGATGATGCAGGCACTGCTCGCCGAGCGCTTCAAATTGGCACTGCATCAGGAGACGAAAGAGTTCAGCGTCTTTATTCTGTCAGTGGACAAGAGCGGGGCGAAGCTTAAGGAATCGGGGCCAGAGTACGCCAACGCCGATGGGGCCGCTGTCGGCATGAGCATGGGTCCGAATAACATCGGGAAGATGGAAGTGAAGCACGGGAATATGACGTCGCTGGTGAACACGCTGTCGCGTCTGCTGGCGCGTCCCACATTGGATCGGACAGGACTTACCGCTCGTTACGATTTCGATCTGGATTACGGGCGTGAAGATGTTGGCGGACTCGTGCCACCGGCTACGGGCGCGCCTGCGGCGGGAGAGCCTGCCGCGTCGGTGTTCACGTCGGTGAAGCGCCTGGGGCTGAGACTGGAATCGCAGAAGGTCCCGATGGATACGGTGGTCGTGGACCGGGGTGAGAAGGCTCCGACCGAGAATTAGGCGAGAAGTGCACCGACTGAAGTCGGTGCGCAGACTGAAGTCTGCCCCACCGGACGCTGGCAAGTCTGGTGGGTCGGTGTAGAAGACTAGTACAAGAGCAGCTATTCGTGGCTACAGGTGTTCGCTCAGGAACTGCAGGATGTCGCGCCGCATTTCCGGAGGCTCGGCGTGCCCTACGTCGTACCTCAGGAGCTTCCAGTTCCCGGGCTTATCCAGTCCGCCATACACGCCCTTCAATTCTCGGTCGATTCTATCGAGTCCCGCGGCGGGTGTCAGTGCGTCGCGCATTCCGGCCGTCGCCAGGTGCGGCCGCGGCGCAATCAGGGAATTGATCTGCGCCGTGGTGAAGTGCTTCAGCAGCGAGGGGACGAAATAGTAAACGCCGTGCCCCTTGAGATTATTGGTCTCGATCAGTGCCTGGTAATCGGTGAGGCAGCAAATGTCCACGCAGAGTTTCAGCCGCGGATCCAGCGCCGCCGCCCACCATGCCTGCGTGCTGCCCATCGACATGCCGAGCGTCCCGACGCGAGCCGTGTCCACATCAGGGCGCGTGAGCAGATAATCCAAGCCGCGCAGCGTGTCGTAGACCATCATGCCCCAGAGCACCTGGCCCTTCCAGAGCATGTCCTTGAAGGTGTCGAGCTCGGTGCGCGTAGCGCGCTCTCCGAAACACCACATGTCCAGGCACAGTGCGGAGTAGCCCTTCGCGGCCAGATCGTCCGCGTATGACGGCACGCCGTCGGGTTTCGGCCGCAGCAGTTCGTCCTTGCCGAGCTTATATTCGCCGGCATGCCAGTGATTGAAGAGAATTGCCGGCATTTTGCCCGCGGCCGCCTTCGGCTTGATGAAATAAGCCGGGACAGGTTCGATGCCATTCAGATCGAGCACGAGCTTCTCGAGGATGTAGCCGGGGCGTTCCTCGGTGGACACCGTGCGCGCGCTAATCGGGCGATTGCGCGGCGGCAGGTCGCCGAGCAGATTGTAGAGTTCGCGGCGGCGCGCGGCGGCGCCGGCGATCTCGACGCCGGGCGCGGGTGCTTCCATGGCGATGCCAACGCCTCCCAGGAGGATCGAGTTGAGCAGCACGCGGCGTGAAGGTAGTGCCATTCCTTCTCATCTTCGCGCAGATTGCGCGCGATTGTTTTGCAACGTTTCCGACGATAACGACGTAACTTTTTCCAGCAGTCGCAGTATAAGAATTGGAGGGAACTGTGCTGGCAGACTTGCGCGAGGCGTTTCGGCAACTACGGAAAGCGCCGGGAGTTACTACGACGGCGGTGGTCACACTCGCGCTGGGAATCGGCGCCACCAGCGCCATCTTTACGCTGGTGCATCAGGTGATGCTGAAATCGCTGCCGGTCACGAAACCCGCGGAGCTGTGGAGGATCGGCGACAAGGTCCGCTGCTGCAATTGGGGCGGCTACACCCAGGGCGATGACGGGGACTTCTCGCTATTCTCGTGGGAAGCCTACCGGCATTTTCGTGCGCAAACGCCCGAGTTCGTCGACCTGGCGGCGCTGCAAGCGGGCAACGCGCCGCTCGGCGTCCGTAAGTCCGGATCGAGTGCGCCGGCGCAGACCCTCAATGGCGAGTACATATCCGGGAATTTCTTCCGGACTTTTGGCGTGCAGGCCTGGATCGGCCGGCTGACCACCGACGCGGACGATGTAGAAGGCGCGCCATCCGTCGCGGTAATGAGCTACCGGATCTGGAACGAGAAGTTCGGCGCCGATCCCTCGGTGGTTGGGGCGAGCTACCAGATCAATGGCCATCCGTTCACCATCATCGGCATCGCTGCGCCGGGATTCTATGGGGCGAAACTGGCAGGGTGGGGAATGCCCGATTTCTGGCTGCCGTTGACCACCGAACTAATGATCGACGGTGAGACGGCTCGCCTGAAGAGGCCCAACAGCAACTTCCTGGACCTGATTGGACGGGTGCGCCCGGGAGTCAATCCGAAGGCGCTCGAGGCAAAACTCAAGGGGGAATTCCATAACTGGCTGGCCAGCCATGTGCCGGATATGGGGCCGGGCGAAAAGCAGCTTTGGGAGCAGCAAACCTTGCATCTGGTCCCGGGAGGCGCAGGCGTAGAGGTCATGCGTGACCAATTCGAGGACGGGCTCAAGCTGCTGCTGATCGCCGCCGGATGCGTGCTGCTGGTAGCCTGCGCGAACCTGGCGAATCTGATGCTCGCGCGCGGTTTGAAGGATCGCGCGCAGACCTCCATCCGCGTCGCCCTGGGTGCTTCGCGGGCGCGGCTGGTTCGCGGCGTACTGGTGGAATCGATGGTGCTCTCGGTCATCGGCGGGGTCTTGGGCATCGCGGTGGCCTACGGCGGGACGAAGTTGATTGTGGCCCTCGCCTTCCAGACCGGTGGTCCCCATAACAACGTGCCGCTCCAGGCAGCACCATCCTTGCCGATCCTATTATTCACGATGGCGGTATCGATGCTGACCGGAGTGATTTTTGGAATCGCTCCGGCGTGGATGACGTCGCATGCCGATCCGGCGGAGGCGCTGCGCGGCACGGGGCGTGCGATTGGCGCCGGGCGATCGTGGGTGCAAAAGTCGTTGGTGGTGGCGCAGATCGCGGTATCGATCGTGTTGTTGTCCGCCGCCGCGCTCTTAGGCAAGAGCCTGCGAAACCTGGAGAATCAGAACTTCGGCTTCGAAACCAAGGACCGTTATATCGCCTGGATGAATCCATCGCTGGGCAACTACAAACCGGAGCAGATGGAGCCGATGTTCCGGCAGATCAACGACCGCCTTCTCCAGATTCCCGGCATGCGAATGGTAGGTCCTGCGCTCTATGCGCCGATGACGGGCGACAGTTGGAACGACGGCATTCGCATCGAAGGCAGGCCGGAGCCAGGCGCCAAGGAAGACACAGGCGCCGGGTTTGTGCGAGTGATGCCGGGATTCTTCGAAGCGATCGGCTCGAAGGTCCTGCTGGGCAGGGCTATCACTGAGAGGGATACCGGGGCGACGCGCCCCGTGGCCGTGGTCAATCAGGCGTTTGTGAAGAGGTTTTTCAAAGAGCAGAATCCAATCGGGCAGCACTTCGGCCCTAGCAAGATGAAGTACTCGGGGATTTACGAAATTGTCGGAGTGGTCAACGACATACGGTACATGACCTATGAATACAAGAAGCCGATCCGGCCCATGTACTGGTTGGCGGAAGCCCAGAGTGCGCAGTTCGACGATCCGGCTTATCGCAGTGGCGACATCTGGTCCCACTATCTCAACAACATTGTGCTTTGGGCGCCGGGCAAGCCGGCGGACCTGGAGGAGAGCGTGCGCAAGGCATTAGGCGCCGTGGATCCCAACCTGGTCCTCTACGGAGTTGACCCCTACAGCAAGGTCGTGAGCGCGGACTTCCAGCAGCAAAGGATGATCGCCACGCTGACTTCGCTCTTCGGCGTCCTGGGACTGGTGTTGGCTGCCGTAGGATTATTCGGAGTGCTGGCGTACATGGTGGAGCGGCGGACCGGTGAAATCGGCGTGCGCATGGCATTGGGCGCGGATCGCGGGCGCGTCGTACGAATGGTGGTGGCCGGGGCGCTCTGGCAGGTTTGCATGGGACTCGGGATCGGTATTCCAGCCGCCATCGGCGCGGGAAAACTGATGACCGTTCAGCTATTCGGAGTGGATCCCTGGGATCCCGTCATGCTCACGACTGCCACGTTGCTGCTCGGCATCGGAGCGCTGGTGGCAGCCATGATTCCCGCGTGGCGCGCGGCATGTATCGAACCGATGTCGGCGCTACGCAGCGAGTAAGGCGCACCTATAGCTACTGCGCGAAGTACCCATTGATATCCAGAATCAGGTGTGTCGCATGGCTGGCGATGGCGGTGACCGAGCCCGTCAGCGATGCGGGCACGAGCGCGGCATTTGCCACGATGCTGGCATCGCCGGCATTGAGTGTGGATACCGAAGGCTGTCCCCCTGAACCCCACAAGCTAAGGAAACCCAGGGCAGCCGGCGGCACCACTGTGGCGTTCAAAGAATACGATCCGGCCCCGGCCGGAATATTGCAGGTCGAGGCGGTCACCACAAAACTACGCGGCGACGCCGCCGCAAGTTGCGGGCCGCCGAAGGGTCCCGCGGCCAGTCGGGTGTCGGCGATGCGGCACGGTGCCGCCGTGTAGTAGTTCATGCCTCCCGCGCCCGGCGGTGCGAAGTACCCGTTGATATCGAGGATCAGGTCTGTGGTATTCGTGGCGATTAGCGTGATCGCCCCACCCGTCCCCGCCGGGACGATCACTGCATTCGCGGTTACGGCTCCGGTGGGTGCATTCAGCGTGGATGAGCCCGGTTGTCCCTGTCCCGCGGGCCAGGCGCTCAGGAAGCCCAGCGGACCCAAGGGGACTACCGTTGCGTTCAGCGCGTATGCCTGCGCCGTTGCCGGGATTCCGCAGACGCCCGCGATGGTGAAGTTCCGCGCCGTGCCACTGGCCATGGACGGTCCTCCATAGGCTCCAGCAGCGCCACGCGTGTCGGCGATGCGGCACGGAGTCACCGGGTAGAACTGTAAGTTGTTGTTCCCCGCGACCGGCACAAAGTATCCATTGATGTCGACGATGGCATGTGTCGGGTTGCTGGCGAACAGCGTGACCGCGCCGTTCAATCCGGCGGGAACGAGCGCCGCATTGGCCTTGATTCTGCCGTCTCCCGAATTCAGCGTGGAGACTACGGGCTGCGCCTGCCCTGCCGGCCAGACCGAGAGAAAGCCGAGGCTGCCGAGCGGAACCACAGTCAGATTGAGCGAATAGGCGAGCGCGTTTGCCGGCACGCCGCAGGTACCGGCAACATTGAAATCGCGTGGCACGGAGGCCGCGAGGTTTGGGCCGCCGAACGCGCCGGTGGCGCCGCGCGTGTCGGCAATGCGGCAAGGAGTCACCGGGACGAAACGTAATCCCGGAGCCACAGGAGCACCCGCCTGCGTCACGGTGAAGGTCTGTCCCGCAATGGTGATGGCGCCGGAGCGCGGCGTTCCGTTGGGATTCGCGGCGAACGAGAAGCCGACAATCCCATTGCCGCTGCCAGGGGTCCCGGAGATTACTGCAAGCCATGGCGCATTGGCGATGGCGGTCCATGAACAGCCGGTAGTCGCCGTCACTGCGGTAGAAGCCGTTCCGCTGGCAAAGCCCACCGGAGCACCGGTCGGACTAACGCTGAAGGTGCATGCGCCGACCGCTGCGGCAAGGCGATTCGTCAGGGTGCCGTCGCCGAGTTCGCCCTCGGTATTGCGTCCCCACGCCCAGACGGTACCGTCGCTCTTCAATGCCAGGCTGTGGTTCTGGCCGCCCGATATGGCCACCATTCCCGCGAGACCATTCACCTGGACCGCCGTCGGGTTCTGTGCGACGTTGCTGCCGAAGCTGTCGGAGCCCCACTTCCAAACCGTCCCGTCGCTCTTCAATGCGAGGGTATGGATATAACCCGCGGAAATTGCCAATACCCCGGTGAGCCCAGTGGCCTGAACGGGAGCCAGTCGAGTCACCAGTCCCCCTCCTACGGTTACGCCGTCGCCCAGTTGGCTCCAGTCGTCCCGTCCCAAGCCCCAAACTGTCCCGTCGCTTTTCAGGGCCAAGCTGTCGCCTTCGCCGCCGCCCATTGCCACCATGCCCGTGAAGCCGATGACCGCGATGGGAGTCATGCGAAACGCAGTCGTTCCGTCGCCGAGTTGTCCCTGACTGTTGAACCCCCAGCCCCAAACCGTCCCGTCGCTCTTCAGCGCCAGGCTCTCTTCCCAGCCGCAGGCGACTGCCATCACGCCGGTGAGCCCGCTGACCGCAACCGGTGTCAGGCGCTGTAACGTCGTACCGTCGCCCACGATGGGGTAGCCCCACGCCGAGACAGTCCCGTCGCTCTTCAGCGCGAGGCTGTTCTCATGGCAGGCGGCGATGGCCACTACGCCCGAAAGCCCGCTGACCGCGACCGGAGTCACGCGCTGTGTTGCCGTTGTCCCATCCCCGAGTTGGCCCTCCGCGTCGGTTCCCCACGCCCAGACTGTCCCGTCGGACTTCAGGGCAAGACTGAATTTATCGCCGGCGGAAACTGCGCTCACGCCGGTTAATCCGCTCACCTGAACCGGGCTCACACGTTGGGTCTGGGTTCCGTCGCCCAGTTGGCCGAAATCGTTCAGCCCCCACGCCCAGACTGTCCCATCGTTCTTGAGAGCAAGGCTATGTAGACTGCCGGCCGCAATCCTGGCGAAGCCCACCACACTGAGTCCGCCGCCAGGAACGGGTGTCGTACGATCCAGGAGTGTCCCGTCGCCGAGTTCGCCGAAATTGTTGTGTCCCCACGCCGAGACAGTCCCGTCGTTCTTCATCGCCACGCCGAAATAATACCCGCTGACAACTGCCACCGCGCCGGTGAGACCGCTTGCCTGGACGGCTAACGTGTGCTGAGCGTTGACCCCGGAAAGCCCGTCGCCCAATTGTCCAAAATCGTCGCGTCCCCATCCCCATACGGTCCCGTCGCTCTTCACCACCAGGCTGTGCTGCCCCCTGCCGGCAATGGCCTTCACAGCACCGAGGCCGGCGACAGTCACGGGCGCCCAGCGATCGGTCGTGCTGCCGTCGCCGAGCGCGCCGAAACCATTTTGACCCCACGCCGAAACCGTTCCGCCAGTCATCAGAGCCAGACTGTGAAAATAGCCGCAGGCAATTGCCGTAACTCCAGCGAGTCCACTCACCGGCACGGGAGACTCGCGCTGCGTCGTCGTGCCGTCACCCAGTTGGCCATAGAGATTCCAGCCCCAGGCCCAGACAGTGCCGTCCCTCTTCAAAGCCAGGCTGTGATCGCCGCCGCCGGAAACCCGCGTCACGCCGGTAAGCCCGGCCACCTGTACAGGAGCCAGGCGTTGCGTGGTGGTGGCGTCCCCAAGTTGGCCGAAAGTGTTGTTACCCCAAGCCCAGACCGTTCCATCGATCTTCACTGCCAAGCTATGCTCGAAGCCGCCGGCGATGGCCACCACTCCCGTAAGTCCGCTGACCTGGATCGGCGTCATTTGGTTTGAGGTGGCGGACCCGAAGCCGAGTTGGCCGGAGACGCCGTACCCCCAAGACCAAACAGTCCCATCGCTCTTAAGCGCCAGGCTATGGTAGCCGCCGCCCGCAATCGACACTACGCCCGTGAGGCCGATCACCTGTACCGGCCTCAGGCGGTCCGTCAGGGTGCCATCGCCAAGTTGCCCGAAACTGTTCCGCCCCCATGCCCAGACTGTGCCGTCGCCCCTCAACTGAAAGGTGTGATCCATCCCAGCGGCGATCTTGTCCCCTCGCCACTCGGCAGGAGCCCGGTTTTGTGCGCTTAGCGCCATCATCCCGGCGAGTGCCGACCAGAGCGCGAAGTAGGGGACCTTGGAAGTCATGCCCGATCATACGTGCAAGGCCTCCAGGTTTTTGAGCCATACCGTACAGTTCGAGGATAGAGGGCTACAGGACCACACCGTCTAGTCCGGTAACGCGAAAAGGTAAGAGGTCAGGTTCTCGAGCTCCCTGGGTTTCAGCTGGTACGGCGGCATGATCGAACCCGGCGCCAATTTCTGAGGATTGGCGAAATGATCCTCGACCCAGCTACGGCTCTGGCGCTTGGCAATTCCGTTGAGCGGCGGACCGATTCTCATACCGCCTCCATTGATGAGGTGGCAGGCGCCGCAGCGATTGGACTGGTATAACAGAGCTCCCTGCACTGCGAAGTCGGGCGCATTGTCGAGCGCGGTGGCGTTCTTCTCATTCAGCTTTAACAGGAACGCCGCTAGCGAGTTCAATTGGTTGTCGCTGAGTTGAATGGGCGGCATCGACGTGCCGGGCCGCATCGCGCTGGGGCGCTTGAAATGCTGAATCATCCACGCCGCGTCCTTGTGGAGCCTCGCCTTGGTGAGGTCGGGGCCTACCGCATTTCCCCGGTCGCCGATGGCGTGGCACGAGACGCAATTCTCCTGGCGGAAATAGCCGACCCCGGCCATTTCCTCGGGCGAGAGCTGCATCCAGTCGGTGGGCCCGGAGTAGTCAACCTCCGCGGCCAGCGTGGGCTTCGGCGTCGATTTCACGGCCGCCGCGGTCAATCCGCCCCAACCGATGGCGACCAGCGCCACCACCAGGAACGCCACCGTGCGCTGCGTGACTCTGACGAGTTTGGTGCGGTCGATAAACGGCACGAGAATGAGCAGCAGCACCGCCAGTCCGGGAAGCACCACGCTGCCGATCACTTCCATCGGTCCATTGAAGAGCTTGAGGGTCTGGAAGAGGAACAGGAAATACCATTCCGGTCGCGGAATGTACGACGTGTCCGTGGGATCCGCGAGTTGCTCCAGCGGTACGCGCGCGACCAGCGCCAGGATGAAGAGCACGGCGAAGGCGACAAAAATCGCCACCGTGTCCTTGAAGACCTGCTGCGGGTAGAACTTTTTTTTCGGGCGGACCTCGTCTCCCGGCATGGGCGCGACGCCGTGCTTGCGTACCAGAAAGATGTGCAGCACCATTAGGAAAATCGTGGCGGGCGGCAGTAGCAACACGTGCAGCCCGTAAAAGCGGGCGAAGGTGACCACGCCGATCGCGCCTTCGCCGCCGAGCAATCGCGAGAGATAGGGGCCCAGGACTGGGGCCTGCCCCGCGATCTGCGTAGTGACGACCGTGCCCCAATAGGCGCGATTGTCCCAGGGAAGCAGGTAGCCTGTCAGCCCGTACGCCAGCGTCAACAGCAGCAACACCACCCCGACGATCCACGTAGCCTCGCGAGGTTTTTTGTAAGAGCCATAGAGGAAGACCTGCACCATGTGCAGCACCACCACCACAATGATCATGCTGGCGCCCCAGTGATGCAGACCGCGCATCAGGCGTCCGGCGGTGAGTTCGGTCAGGATGTAGCGCAGGCTGTTGTACGCGTCGCCGGGAGTCGGCGCGTAGTTGAAGGCCAGGAGTGCGCCGGTGAAGGCCTGCACCATGAAAAGGAAGATGGCGATGCTGCCGAAGACCTGATGCCAGCCGCTGGAGGCGGGGATCTCCTCGTACAAAAACTGGCGTACCGCGCTTTGGATTCCGGTACGGTGTTCCACCCAGGCGTTCAGTCCGCGTATGCGGCGCCTCACGAGTGGTTCTCCCCGGACTCCTGCAACTTGCCGAGCAGCAGTTTCGTGCCCTCGATTTTGGTCTGGTAGCGATCCAGCGGGCGCGGTGCAGGACCTCCGGTCACCTTGCCGTCAATCGCAAAGAGCGAGGTGTGGCAAGGGCACAGGAACTGGTCCTTGGCGTCGTCCCAGTGGTAGGCGCAGCCCAGGTGCGTACACTGCGGTCCGAACGCGGTGATCTTGTTGTCCGTCGTTTTGACCACCCACGCGGTGCTTTTTTCACTGCTGACTTTCCACCCGTCGACGCGCGTGCGCCGGTACGTGATTTCCACGGGGGAGTCTGGCGTAATTCGGCCGATGTCGCCGATTTCGATCCATTCCTGGCCCTTCTTGGCCTTCGGAGGGAAAAGCAGATAGATCAGTGCGGGAAGCCCCAGTGCCGCGGAGATCGCGCCCCAAAGTCCATAGATTGCTACTACGTAGAAATTGCGCCGGCTGGTGCTTTCGCCGTATTCGGATTCGATCTCAGGGACCTGTTGCACGTTACCCATCGTAATGCCCGGAAGCCTCCAGATTTGTCGCTCAATTGTATAGAGTTTGCAAAAACTGACGAGGTTACAGGGCGGCGGCGAGGCCGCGATGGTCGTGCGGCTATTTCATCTCGGGGCTGTTAGCCGTGGCCGGCTCCTGCCCGTAGTTCTGGCGTATCACCATTGTCTGGTCGGAATAAAACGTGCGGCTGCCGCTGTTGCCGAAACTCTCCGGCGCCACATTGATGACATACCCGCTGGCGTTTCCGGTCATGGTGAACTTGTGACCGCTCTTGAGGCCGCCGGCTAGAGTGCCGTCGATCAGGTCGGCCGCGGCCGGTCCGGGCGCTCCGCTGGTGGGAGGTCCGAGCTCGGTGAGGGATGCGGCGTAACGGCCGTATTGCGAATAGTACTGCACCTGCGTGGTGTGGATGGTACGGATGGCGCCGATGGCCGCCGTTTCCTGCGAGAACATGCGGGCGCGGCTCAAGCGGGGCAGCGCGATCGTAATGATGATCAGAATGATGGCAATAACGATCAGCAATTCGATCAAGGAAAAGCCGCGGCGGCGCCGCTGAAGGAGGTTGATCATACGTATCTCTATTATCTTATGACGCCGCCAGGGCTCGAAGCGTGGAGGGCAAACGCCGCGTTATTCGCAGCGATTATTACGCCGCGTGTTCCAGTCTGGGTAGATGCTGGGCGCCCCTCCGATGCAGCGGCGCGCCATCTGGAAGCCCGTGATCTCGTTTTCCTCGACCAGATTGCCACGCGCCGGGTCAGGGCGTTCGGCGCCCTTCCCCAGGTAGATTCCGCTGCGGAACAGGTCCGGCTCGCCCGGCGTGAACGGGCAGCCGCACTGCGCGGTATTGAGATTGAGCAAGCGATTGCGGCGGATCACGTTGTCGCTGCCAATTACGAAGATGCCCCCGTACCGGACGCCGTCGAGCAGATTGTCCTCAATATGTACGTTGCGCGATTGCATGTCCGGATTCGTATTGTTCATCACGATGCCGTAGCCGCCCACCGCCACACACACGTTGCGCGAGACCTCGCCATCGTGGAAACCATCCAGGTCGATGCACTTACCGTTGAGTGTCGAAAATTGATTGCGGCTGTAGACGGAGCGATCGACATTGCCGGCGGTGTCAATGGCGACCGGAATGGCCTTGCCCTCCACATCGACCGCCGACTCCGGGTAGCCGATGCGAGTGCCGGTATTGCCTTCCACGCGGACTTCGGTGGCGTGTCCAACCTGCAGGGCGTCGCGGCCGATATCGGTGAAGCGATTTTCGGTGAAGGCTCCGCGGGCGTTGCGCGGGGACGTGTAGAGCGAGTGGGTCCAAAGGCCGTTGCCCAGGATATTGCGGAAATCGCTGCGCGTGACCTGGAAATCGGAGGTGCCCTCTTCGAGCAGAATGCCGCCGGTGGTATTGTTGCGCCCGGCGGCGTTGCGCGATCCGCTATCGGCCACATGGACGTTATCGATGGAGATGTTGTGCCCGCGGCTGATCAGGATGGCGAAGCCCGAGATTTCGCGGAACTGCACGTTGCTTACGGATAGGTGAGAGACGCCCTCGGCAAGCACGCCGTTATTCGGCGTGAAGCGCGCGAAGGGCTCGTTGTAGGGTGGCAGTTCGAGCCGCGCCTCGGTGAGGCGGCGATTCCCGTCTACCGTAAAATCGCGCAGGATCACGTGGCTGCCGCGCACCACGATGAGCGCGGGACCGTGGAAGTCGGGCGCGGCGCGCAGCACACTGCCTGAGGCGCCGCGCAATTCCGCGCCTTCATCCAATACGATCCCGGTGTGCAGTTCGGTGATGCCGGGCGCGAGTTGGACGAAGCGTCCGCGCGGCTCCGGCAGCGTGGCGGCAAGGACGGCGAGTGCCAGCGCGCCCAGCGCCAGCCAGAGCTTCAATCAGGCCACCTCAATGGCCAGCGGTGCGAAGATGCGCTTGCCGAGCGAGACCACCACTTCGTGCGCGCCGGGTATCAACCGTTCCGGGAGCTTGAAATTGAATTCGTAGCGTTGCGTGATCGGGTCGGCGCAAAAGCTCTCGATCTCGCGGACGGCGTACCCGCCGATGGTGGCGTTGAATTGCGAGGCGTCGGAGACTTCGTGCATCGTGACCTTGATGGAACCCGTCACGATGCGTGTTCCGGAGAGCAGATTAATGCCGTCGGTGATGGTGGTGACGCGCGGCACGCTGGGTCCCGCGGGCATGATGCGGACCCAGGCCGGCTCCGCAATCGACTGGCCGAGCCAGAGCATTTCGACCGGGACCATACCGGTGCGCAGCCCTTCGGGCAAGGCCACATTGACCTGGGAAATGCCGTCCTTCTCCGCCTCGCCGATGTAGATCAGGCGGCACGCGGAGCCGTCGGCGGTCACGTTGAGGTGGAGCAGATCGACTTCATCGGGAAGATTCGCGACCCATAGCGAAAGGGCGGCAAGCGGTCCGCGTGCGGGGGCGACGGCCTCGCCGGTGAGGGCGTTGGAGATGCGGCGGATGACCGCGGTGCGCGGTGGCTTGGGGCGCCCCAGCAGGCCGGCGGTCCAGCCAACCGGACGCTTGCGGCAGGTGATCCACATGTACTGCGTCCAGATCTGCTCGATCACCAGCAACTGCATATCGCATTCGCGCGCGTATTGCGTGATCTCGTCCTGGGTGATACGCACGCCGCTCCACGTGTCGTATTGCCTGGCGTGCGGCGGCAGGCCGTTCATCTGGCAGCGCAGCACGCCGCCGGGCTTGAGCACGCGGCGCGCCTCGCGCAGATAGCTGAAGACCACCTCGCGGCTGGGGATGTGCTGGAAGACGGCGTAGGAGTAGACGAAGTCGAACTTCTCGTCGGGAAAGAGCGAGAGGTCGGAGCCGGAGCTGTGATGCGGATGGGCGTTGGGTGTGTTGCGGAGGCGTTCCTCGGCGAGCCGGATCATCTGGTCGCTGACATCGACGCCGTGGATCTCGGTGAAGTGTCGGGCGAGCGGGCGTAGCAGGCGACCGGGGCCACAGCCAATTTCAAGCGCGGCATCGCGGCCGCGGACGCGCTTGAGATCGTACTCCAGCCCCTTCACGATGTCGGCGGCGGTGGAGAAAAACTCCTCGTCGTCCTGCTCACGGCGACCGAAGGCCACGTAGTAATTGGCGTCTTCGCCGGCCCGGTCGTTCCAGTCGGAACGCATGCGCTCTAATACTTTAGGATCTTCCATCGTTGCAGTTGTTATTCTAACGTTTATGTCTCTTGCATTTCGCAACGTCACGAGCGCACCGTTGGAGAACCTCGACGTGACGGCTCCGGATGGAACCGTGGTGGGAATTATCGGCGAGAACGGTTCGGGGAAGAGCAAGTTACTGCGGCTGGGGGCCGGGCTTGAGGCGCCGACGTCGGGTGTAGTGAAAGCGTCGGGCGATGTGCGCTGGCTGGGGCCCGACGATGCGTTGAATCTGGCGCCGGCGCCGGTGCTGCTGATCGACCGGACTTTCGGGCACCAGGACCTGATCGTGCGCGAGCGCGCGGCGGTGGCGTTGGACCGCATACGCCGCGCCGGTGCGACTACCCTGCTGGTATCGCATGAAGAGGAACTGATCCGCCGGCTGTGCGACGAAGTCTGGTGGCTGCACCAGGGCAAACTGGCGGGCCGGGGCGACCCGGAGGCGATGATCGCGGCCTATCGGAAGCACGTCGCGGTGCGCTTCCGCGCCTGGGGCGAGAGCATCACTCCGCCCCTGGCTCCCACGGTGCGGCGCGGCGATGGCCGTGCGGAGATCGTACGTGTGGAGACAGTGGGCGAGAGCGGCAAGTCCACCATGGTCTGGCGGACCGGCGAGCGCGCCGTGGTCAAAGTCGCCGTACGCTTCAAGGACGCGGTGGCAGATCCGGTGGTGGGGATCATGATTCGCACGCGCATCGGGCTGAATGTCTACGGCACGAATACCGAACTGGAACAGTTAAAGCTCGGTCCCGTGGCGGCCGGGTCGGTGCTGGAACTGGCGTTCGCGTTCTGGTGCGAACTCTGCCCCGGGGAGTACACGCTGACCGTCGCGTCGCATGACCCGGATGGCGTGTGGCACGACTGGCTGGAAGACGCCGTGGCCTTCAGCGTGAGCGATACGCGCTACACGGCGGGCGTGGCGAATCTGCATGCGCAGGTGAGTTTACTGGCGCGGAGTTAGGCGCCTACTGCCCGACCCACACCGTGACGGTTTGGTCTCCGCCCCCCTTGATGAGCGGCGCCCACCCGACGGCTGCTGCGTACGATCCGGGCGGTATCTGCGGGACGCGGACGTTGACCTGCACGATGCCGGCGATTTGGCCAGGCGCCGGTCCGGCATACAGCACCTGCGCGGGCTGATCGGCCAGCATCGCCGCGACGCTTCCCCACGCGAACCTCGAAGCCGCCGTACCGTTGATGCGCCCGTCCTCGCTCGCGGGGATAGTCTGGCCGAAGCCTGCCCCATAGAACGTGACCACCGATCCGGGGGCGGCGCGATGATCCTGGGAGTTGACGCTGCGATCGGCATTTACAGCGGCCAGAATCTCGATCGAGTGATTCCAGAGTGGCAACAGAATGGAATTGGACACCGCGCCGCCGTTCTTCGCCTGAACCGCGGTGGTCGGGGACTGGAAAGTGATGATAGGAGACGGGAGGGACTGCGCACCGATGCTGGAGCGCGAGCCGAACGGCACGATGCAGACCACCTTCTGTGCCTGCACCGAGATCAACGGGGCCGCCACTCCGTCGAACGTGATGGTGGTTCCGGCAAGCGTGGTCGCGAGCCGGCCGTCCGGAGCGAGCGACGCGCCAACTTCCTGTGCGGGCCCAAGCCCGCTGCCCGTGATGACGACAATCTCTCCGGGTGCGACACCGCCATCGATCGACGGAGCCGGGACCAGCCGCAGCGGCTCTTCCAGCGTCATGGGGCTGGCAACCGAGCCATCGATGCGTACCAGCAGCGTCCCGTTAAACAGGCCGTGGCCCGTCACGAAGGCATTGCCCGCAGGGTCGAGAGCGATCTGCTGCGCGGCTTGCATGAAACTTGAGAACAACAACGCCCCGTCATCGGACGATATCTTCGTGACAAAAGCGTCGCCGGATTTCGCCTGAAACGGGTGAACCGTCGGGAAGAGTTCGGGCGAAGGCAACACTACCCTGCCGGCGACCCAGGCGTTTCCGGCGGAGTCAAGCGCGATCCCTGAGGCCGCGGCGATCGAGTGGCCCAGATACGTCACGTATTGTGTGCCGGCGCCGGACGGGTCAATCTTGGCCACGAACGCCGCGCCGGGGAACGGACCCGGAAAGCCTACCTGAGGGTAGCCGAGGGTAGGGACGGAACCCGAAGCAAAGAAGGTAAGCGGGGCATACGCATCATTGTCGAAGCCCCACGTCGTACCGGCAACGTGGGCCGCGCCTTTGCCATCCACCGCGACCGCCAGGGCGGCGCCGGTTTGTCCGCCCAGATAGGTTGCGTAACTGAGACTGTCGCCTTGCGGAGAGAGTTTCGCCAGAAATCCGGTCTGACTGCCGACATCATGAAGCTGGCGGTACGCGCCCTTGGTCACTGGAAAGTCCGCGGACGTCGTGGAACCGACGACATATGCGCTGCCCAGCGCATCCACGGCGATGCCGATGCCTTCGTCGGCGCAGGTTCCGCCCAGTAAGGTCGCGTAGCGAAGGCCCGAGCCGTCGGTGGAGAACTTGACCACGAAGGCGTCGCCGGCGACATAGGAAACGGCGTCTGGCGGCAGCGCGCAGTTCTGTTGCAGGCGCGTCTGCAGGGCGCCTATCCTCACCGGGAAGTCGCTGGACCCGGCGTATCCGGTCAGGTACACATTGGCGGCGCTGTCGAGCGCGATGCCGAACGCTGCGTCCTGCTGCGAGCCGCCAAGATACGTGGAATAGGCGAGGGTATTGCCATTGGGGCCGAGCTTGGTTAGAAACGCGTTGAAATCGCCCGCATTCTTCGGTTGAATCGCATTGGCTGTTATTGGGAAGTCCGTGGAGTAGGTGTAGCCGGTGACGTACGCATTACCCTGCTTGTCCACTGCGATGCCGGTGGCGTAATCGTAGTAACTGCCGCCCAGGTAAGTAGAGTAGAGCATCTGTTTGCCATCGCCGCTCCACTTAGTCACGAAGACATTGCGCCCGGGGTCCGCGCCGACAAATATCGTGGGCGGAGTGGTTGGGACCACCGCAATCGTCTCCACCAATTGCCGCACCGGAAGAATGGAGGTCCACGTGAGACCGCTATCGGAGCTGGCAAAGACTCCCGCCGACGTACTGGCATACGCGGTCTGGGGGCGTGTGGGATCGACAGTGACGGAGCCCGCCTGGGTAGTGAGGGCCGTCGCGCTCCAGGTGATGCCGCCATCCGTGCTGCGCCTGACGCCATCCAGCGTCGCGGCCAGCAGAGCGCCGGGCGCGGAGGCAAGCGCAAAAGTGGAGAGGGTCAGCCGGGACTGCGACAGTCTGGTCCACGTGTCGCCGGCATCCGAGCTTCGGTACAGTGCGGTTGGACTGTTGGAGACGAAGCCGGCCGTGGCCACGCCGGCGTACAGCACGTCGGGATTGACCGCATCGCAGGTCAACGTGATCGGCCCGAACGGGGACTTGGGGAGCAGCGTCCAGGTAGCTCCTCCGTCGAGCGTGCGATAGAGGCTGGGCCGGCCGGGATTGGCGCCCAGGTACATCGTGGCGAAAAGCCTGGCGGGTCTGGATGGATGGGCCGCCATGGCGAGCACATTGCCCGTGACCGTAGGAGCTGGCTTCCAGGTCACTCCGGCGTCGTCGGACTTTCGCACGCCCCGGCTGGTCGCGGCATGGATGACCGAGGGCGTCTCCGGGTCCACCCAGAGGGCGTTGACAACGGCCGTGCCTGCCGCGGGAATGGCGACCCATGTCTTGCCTGAGTCGGCGCTTTTGTACATAGTGGTGGCAGTGCCCGCGAAGACTGTGGCAGGCGCCTTGGCGGTTCCCGCGACGGCGTACACCGGGTCCGGAATGCCGGGCATCGTCCACGTCTTTCCGCCATCGATACTGGCACGAAAAGGGACGCCGCCGATGTGCGGCTGCAAGGCGTTCGTCACCGGGAAATCCAGCGACGTGGTGGTTCCGGCCACATATACGTTTCCGGCGCTGTCGGTGGCCACCGCCATGCCGATATCGGAACCGCTGCCGCCGATGAGCTTCGAGTAGCTGAAGGCAGGGCGGGTCAGGTCGGCAGCCCACGCAGTGGTCAACGCCAGTAATATCGGGCAAAGCACTCCGAATCTCATGGCGTTCATTCTCGCACGGCTCACGACGACGGTGCACACCAATACAAAAGGGCGGCCTTTCGGCCGCCCTTCCCTGGTTACTGGTGTACTGTCTACGCTTTGACTTTGTGGAACTCCCACCCCTTACGGAAGTTGGGCGTGAGGAGCTTGTTGGCGTCGGCGTTGTTGGTGATGCGCATTTTCTCGGGGTCGTATTCGAGCTTGCCTTCGTGGCGCAGGGCGATCACACCCAGGAGCATCCATTCGACGAAGGGCGATGATACTTCGAAGTTGGAGCAGGCCGGGTCGCCGCCCTTGCAGGCGCGGATGAAGTCGCGCATGTGGCCGGGCGAGCGGGTGAGCAGCGGCGGCGGCATGCGGTAATCCTTCATCTTCTCGACGGGAAGGAGACGAGTAAGTTCGCCGTAGGTGCCGGTGGTCATAATGCCCTTGTCGCCGATGAAGACGCTGCCATCGGGCATGGGGAAGCGTAGCGGAGTGGTCGAGGCCTTGAGGGCATCGAACTCTTCCATATTGAAGACGCGTCCGGGAGACTGGAAGCCATTGCCCGCACGTCCACCCCCGCCGCGCCCGCCAGCCGCGAAACCTGCCGGAGGTCCGCCCGCCGGAGGTGCACCAGCGGGAGCCGCGCCGGGGGCGCCGGGAGCGCCAGTCGCACCGCGTCCACCGCCACGTCCGCCTCCGCCCGCGATGCTGGGCGGGTCGCCCAACCATTCACCGGCCGGGACGCCGGGGATCTTCGGAGTTTCCTTCAAGCCGTCATACCAGAAGAGCTTGAGGGCGGGCATGTCGCCATACGCCGCGAAGTCGTAGCGGATGACCGAGCCCTTGGGGAACATAAAGGGGCTGACGCCTTCCTTCTTGAGACACTCCACCGCGATGATCTTGCGGCGCGAGAGGTGGAGCGCCATATTCGGAGCGCCCAGGATGTGGCAGGCCATATCGCCCAGCGCGCCGCAGCCGAAATCGTAGAAGCCGCGCCAGTTGAAGGGCTGATAGAAGAAGCCGCCGTTGGGGCCGGGTTCGGTCTTGCCGCCGGCGGTGAAGGGCCGTTTTTCAGCAGCGCCGAGCCACAGATCCCAATCGAGCGTCGAGGGGATGGGGTCTTCCTTGGGGATCTCGGTGAGGCCCTGGGGCCACATCGGACGATCGCTCCACGCGTGGACTTCGGCAACTCCGCCGAGGTCGCCGTTCCAGACGATTTCCGCCGCCTGGCGCGTGCCTTCATTGCTGTAGCCCTGGTTGCCCATCTGCGTGGCTACCTTGTACTTGGTGGCGGCTTCGCGCAACTGGCGCGCTTCCCACACCGTGCGTACCAGGGGCTTTTGCACATAGACGTGCTTGTTGCGTTCCATGCACCACATGGCCGCGGTGGCGTGCATGTGGTCGGGAGTGGCGACGATCACGGCATCGATGTCTTTGCCTTCCTTGTCCAACATCTTGCGGAAGTCTTTGTACTTGGTCGCCTTCTCGAAGCGCGTGAAGGTTTGGGCGGCGCGACGGTCGTCCACGTCGCAGAGGGCCACGATGTTCTCGGTGGGAGCGGCGGCGGAGATGTTGGATGCGCCCTGTCCGCCGGACCCGATGGCCGCGAAGTTGAGCTTTTCGTTCGGACTCTTATACCCCCCCGCTTTCAACGACGGCGTGCTGCCGAATCCCATGGCCGGAACAGCGCCGGCCAACAGGCTGCCATAGAAAAAGTAACGCCTTGAAATAGCCATTTGAACTCCTAATCCTCTGTATTGCTAAACCGTGTATATCTAAACCAGACAGCTCTTGACGTAGGCCAGGCACTTCTTGGCCTCCGCGACAATAGTGGAATCCGCCGGTATGGGGTATTCCAATTCCAGGTTGGCGGGGAACTTGTACTTCTCCTTCTTAAGGAGCTGCATTACGGCCTTGATCGGGGTATCGCCCGTGCCCCATTCGGCGACGTTCGGACCGTGGTCTTTCTTGCGGTCCTTCACGTGGAGGTTGGTGATCTTGTCGTGGTGTTCCTTGATGAAGGCCACGGCATCGTAGTTGGACGCCGTGAAATGGCCGATGTCGAGGTTGACGCCGTTGAACTTGCCGTACGCCATCAGGGTAGCGTAACTTTCCAGCGTGGCGGTCTGATTCGGATCGTTGGTGGCGTCGTGTCCGTGATAGCCGACCAGGAGTTTGTGACTGTCGGCAATCGGCGCAATGCGCTTGGCCATGGTCAGCGTGGTGCTGGTGGTCATGCCTTTCACGCCCAAGCCCTTCGCCATGGCGAAGCCAAACTCGATATCCTCATCCTTCATGCTGTCCTGCATGTTGTAGCAGAGCAGGGCGACATCGATGCCGGCGTCGTTGAACTTCTTGGTGACGGCCTTCCATGTGGCGGCCGATGTCCCGGCGCGCCATTTGGCGAGTGCCTCGACGGCTGCGGCGCGCTCGGCCTGCTGCTCGGGGGTCAGTGGCGCGCGGCCACCGCCGCCGCCGCCCGGTCCGCGACCCACCGGGGATGCGCCACCGGCAGAAGGTGCGCCGCCTGCTGGAGGAGCGCCTGCGGGAGGAGCGCCTGGTGCGCGACCGGCTCCGCCGCCGCCGCGTCCGAAGGCCGGCATAGCGGGGGCTCCGGCGAGCGCCTCGCAATGGTTCGACATCAGTTCGGCCTCGCCGAGGCCGATTTCGACATAGGCCTTGATAATCGCTTCGGGATCGGGACTCGCGATCCGGTTAAAGCTATAAGTGATGGCGCCAACCTGCACGCCACCGAACTTGGAGTCAATGGTCTTCGCGCCGAACGCCTTGGCGACGGGCACGCTGGCCAGCGCAATCTTTGCCAAATCTCGTCTAGTCAGTTCCATTTGTATCCTTCCCACCAGGCCTGCGTCGGGGGTACAGGTCTCGGGGTACACTTCGGGACCAGAAACGCAAGCGCCTTCGTGCCTATGGTATACCCAATCGCGGACAAACGGGTGCGGCAGTCCGCTATTCACGGTGAATAAACGGGGAAATTACTTGGAATCGAGGATGAAGGTGGGGACGATGCCGGAGGCGGAGGAGAAGCCCGTCTTGCCCATGGAGAGCCAGCTGGAGCAGCCCTGCACCTTGCCGAGGTAGGCGTGTGGGTGGACGTCCACCTGCATCTCGCGGAATTCGAGCTGCCCGTACGTGAGCACCGGGAAGATGGACTTGACGGGTTGGACGCGTTCCTGCACGACGTAAGGGGCGCGCATGGCCTGCTTGAGGGCGCGTTCCCAGCCGGAGGGGTCCATTTCCCAGCCGAAGTAGGTGTGCTGATCGCCGTAGTCGTCGTTGGGCTTGAGGGCCAGTTTTTCGCGATTCTGGACGATAAACTCGGGCAGATCGACCGTCTTTTCCTGATAAGTGGTCTTGGCGGCAGACACCAGGCGGGTCCACGGCACGTGATCGCGGATGGCTTTTCGTTCGATCGCCGGGAACTTGGCGGTCATGGCCTCATCCGTGAGCAGACCGAACATCGCTTTCTTGTGCGCCAGTTCGCTGCGGAAGCTGTTGACCACGCAGACCGCGCGATCGCGGTAGGCGAGCACCAGGGGGTGGGTGAGGTCGAAGCGGATCAGGAATTCCTGCACGCCCAGGCGGCGGTAGACCAGGTTGATTTCGAAATTGCCCTTGCGCAGGACGCCGTTGCGGTACTCCAGCTGCTCGGGCGAGACGATCTCCACAAGGTGCCCTTCATCGCGGAAGAAGTCGCGGAAGAGTTCGTACTCGCTGGCGGCGGAGGAGTAAGCGTGCTTGAACTCCACGATGGCAATGTTGGGCTTACGCGTGCCGCCAAACTGTTTGTACGACTTGAGCAGGGCCGACAGCAGATGCTTGCGACTGCCGATTTTGGACAGCGCATACTTCTTACGCAGTTCCTTGACCGGAGGAATATCCCAGAAAAGCTCCGAAAGGGCGTCGGCGTAGCCCGCGCCGGTGGGTGAATCGGCATTGTACTGTACGAAATGCAGGTGGCCGTTGGACAGATGAGAATCGAGCCGTGCAGCCACTTCCAGGGCCTGATAGCCGGGGTCGATGGAGGCCAGCATCTTTTCGGCCGGCAGCAGTTCCAACCGCGCCAGAAGTGCAGGACTGGCTAGTACCATCCGCTCCATGCGGTCGATCGCCGAGATCAGCGACTCGCCGGTTTTGACCAGGGAATCGTATTGACGGCGGGAGATCAGGTTGGGTCGCAAAAAGGGACAGATCAGGCGTCCGCCGGCGGAGAGTTTGCCGCCCTCCATGCGCTCATGCAGGGCTTCCGCCCAAGCGAGATCGCTGTGCGGACCGGTTTCCAATAGCTTGTTATATCTGGCGACTGCGTCGTCCAACTGGGACATGCGTGGTGTTTGCCTGTTCTCTAAGTGAGTATCCCACACAAGTCCGTAAAACGATAGGTTTCGGCTCTTATAGCGGCCTGTAAGATATTGTAATACTTGCAGTTAACCTATTTGATAACGTTACTTGCGCGACTTCGAAGAAAAGGCAAAAATCCACCAAACCGTGGTGCTAGCGGCCATTCGGGCAGTTCCGTCGCCAACTGGTGCTACTTCGATTCCTTCGCCAATTTCACCCGCGCGGCGTCCAACTTCCTGGTCACCTTGGTTACATCGTCAGGATCGATATCCACTCCCGCAGGCGACCGGAAATCCTTCAGCGACGCCTGCCACTGCGTGATGGCTTCCTTAATCTTGCCGAGCTTCAAATAGACATCGCCCAGATGGTCGTGCACCGTGCCGTCCGCTCCAATGCGTTCGATAGCGCGAGCCAGCAGGCCTTCGGCATCGTCGTACTTGCCCTGCTGATAGTAGGCCCAACCCAGGCTGTCGAGGTAGGCGCCATTCTCCGGATCGCCCTCGAGCGCCTTCTTGATCATCTGAGTGGCCTCTTCGAGGCGCATCTTATTATCGACAAGCATATAGCCGAGGTAGTTCAGCGCGCCGAAGTGTTCGGGGTTGGAGGCCAGTACCTTGCGGAACTCGGCCTCGGCGGGTTCCACCTTCTTCTGGCGTTCGAACATGGCGCCGCGGGTGAAGTAGACAGTCTCCTTTTCCTTGGGAGTGGCGGCGATTTTCTCGGCCTCATCCAGAGCCTTGGCCTGATCCGTGTAGAAACGGCCGTGCTCGTAGACCGAAGTGAGCAGCAACAACTGACCCAAGTCTGGCTTGACTTTCAACCGCGCGCGGATTTCAGCGGCTTTGCTATCGACTTCCTTGCGCAGGCCCTCGGTGTTTTTCGCGACGCGCAGGGTATCGATAATCTGTAGCGAAATAGCGTCGCTATCTTCTTTACTCAAGGCGGCGGTCTTGCGGTAGGTGTCGATTGCCTCGGTGTACTGCTGGTTGGTGCGGTAAAGGCCCGCGAGTTCGTTGAGCAGCGCGGCGCGGGCGGCGGTCTCCGAGGCGGAGTATTTAGGGCGCGAGGTTTCGTCCACCAGGACCTTGAGCTGCGTGATGGCTTCGACGTACTTGCCCTGCGCCTCGAGCAGGCGAACCTCTTCGTAGCGCACTTCCATATCCTGCGGGTTGAGCGCCTTCGCCTTTTTCAGCGCCTCGGCAGCCCTGGTGTAGTCGTGCTTGACGCGATAGATTTCGGCGATGCGCAGCTTCGGCTGCACACTGGTGGGGTCCTCGTCGGCGAGCTTCTGGAAGATGGCGAGCGCTTCTTCCTCGCGATCGCTGAGCATCAGGTTGTTGGCAAGGCCGGCCTGCAGGCGCGGATTGTCGGGCTGCATCCCAAGCGCCTGCTTGAGTGTGTCGGCGGCGCTCTTGTAATCGTGCAACTGCTCATACAGGGCGCCCAACTGGATCAACGTCCGCTCGTTGGGATTCTTGTCGGCGGCCAGCTTCAGCTTTTCGATGGCGCGCTTGTTGTCGCCGAGATCGGTGTAGAGGCTGGCGAGTCCGGTGAGCGCTTCCTCATTGTCGGGTTCGGCTTCGAGCGCCTTATTGAAAGATTTCTCGGCATCCACCGAATTGTTGGAGACGCGATAAAGGCGGCCAAGCGCAACGAAGCTCTCGGCATCCTTGGCATCTTTTTCGGTGACCATGCGCAATTGCTCGATGGCTTTGCGAAGGTAGTCCTCGTTGATCCGGTTATCGTTGGTGCTGATCATCTTCATGTAAATGCGGCCCAGCATGCGGCGCGCATCGACATTATCGGGATTGGTCTTCAGCATCTCTTCCGCCTGCGTGATGGCGTCGCGCAGATGGTTGGTCTGAATGAACAGGTCGGTCAGTTCCTCGAAGACCAGGCTCGCGCCGGGATCGAGCTTCAAGGCCTCCTGATAATGCTGGATGGCTTTGTTCAGGTATTCCGGCTTGTTGCCGTAGGCCTGAGCCAACTCCGCGTAAACGCGGCCCATCGCGAAGTTGTAATAGGCGCCGGCCTTGGTGTCTGGCCTGGTGTCCGGCTTGGGGGTGTCAACCTGAGCTTGGCCGAACAAAAGGGTGCTCAGGGAAACAGCGATCAGCAGCGCTTTGGCGGAACGAATCATGACCCTACTCTCTTTTCGGCCGCGCGGCATCCCCGCCGAGGCTCGAAATCCGTCTTTTCATTGTATAACGGGGTTTGACCGCAAATTCCCCGCACTCTACTCACCCTGACGCAACGGCGCGGCCGCTGGTTGCAGTCGTAGGTCCTACCGGCTCCGGAAAGAGCGACCTGGCTCTTCTGCTCGCCGAAAGATTCAACGGCGAGATCGTCAATTGCGATTCCCTGCAGGTGTATCGCCACTTCGATATCGGCACCGCGAAACTGCCGCCGGCGGAGCGACGGGGCATTCCTCACCATCTCATCGACATTCTGAATCCCGACCAACTTTTCACCGCGGGCGAATATGCGCGCGTGGCTCGCGACACGATTCGCGAAATCTCCACTCGCGGCCGGCTGCCGATTCTGGCGGGCGGCACGGGATTTTATTTGCGCGCCCTGCTGGAAGGGCTGTTCGACGGACCGGTGCGCGATCAACCGTTGCGCGACCGTCTGGCCGCAAGGGAGGTGCGTCGTACGGGTTCGCTGCATCGCCTGCTCAGAAGACTGGATGCTACATCGGCGCTGAGGATTCATTCCAATGATGTCCCCAAGGTGACGCGTGCACTGGAGATCTGCCTGCTGACGCGGCAGCCGCTGAGTCGCTTATTTCAGACCGGCCGTGATGCGCTGACCGGCTACCGCACGCTGAAACTCGGGCTGCTGCCGGATCGCGACATCCTCAATCCGCGCTTGGACGAGCGCTGTGCCTGGATGTTCGAACACGGGCTGGTGGAAGAGGTGCGCGGCATCCTGGCGATGGGCTATGCGCCAGCGTGCAAGCCGTTCGAATCGCATGGCTACAAACAATCGCTGCAACTGATCAACGGCGAGTTGTCGGAGCGCGACGCGGTGTTTTATGCGCAGCGCAATACGCGGCATTATGCCAAGCGCCAGATCACGTGGTTCCGCCGCGAACAGGGGCTCGTGTGGCTCAAGGGCTTCGGTAATGCGGACAACATTCGAGAGGCCGCGCTGAAGAGTACCTTGGAATTTCTTTCCCACGCGGCGTAACAACGAGCGGAACCTTTTGCGTTTTCGTTCGTATCATTCACTGTCGGCAAGATCTTACCAACCGAGTAGTTAATGCTCGCGAAGGTCCGCTCCTGAGAGCCCTGACCAAGGCGCGCATTTATAAGACAACGAAACCGAGAGGGACCCAAAATGATGATGAGGAAAGTTCTGCCTTTTTTCCTGGTGGCCGGGTTGGCCGTGGCCAGCGCGCGCTCCTATACCGTGAGTTTGTTCCAGCCTTCGATTGTCGGCGGCACTGAACTGAAACCGGGCGAGTACAAGGTCGAGGTTAATGACCAGACGGCGGTGATCACCAAAGGTAAAGTTCGCACGGAGAGCGCCGTCAAGGTGGAAGAGGGCGACACCAAATTCGACACCACAACGGTACGCTACGTGAACGCCGCGGACGGCAAGGTGAAGATCCAGGAAATCCGGCTGGGCGGCACGAAGACGAAACTCATTTTCAGTATGTAAGAGGAAGTGAATGCAAAGGGGCCTCGCTAAGTTGAGAGGCCTCTTTTTTACGCTTTGGCGGAGAAGTCCGGAGTGCGGAAAAGGTCGGGTCGATCGCTCGGAATACGGAAGTAAAAGGTGGAGCCTTTCCCCGGCTCCGATTCCACCCAGATGGTGCCGGACCGGGCTTCCACGAGGCAATGCGTTGGAGCGGCGGCTACTACTCGGGCCGTTTTAGGCTAATACAGGTAGGAGGCCGAGGGTGAACGGTTTTAGTGATGACAGTAAGTCATTGGACGCTTGTGGGTGTTAGTTCGCAAACGTAGTGGTTTTTGGGGCTGCGTAGAGGTTCCGGCGGCAGCTGGTAAAATCGATACAGATGCGAATTCTTTCACTGGCACTGTTCTGCGCCGGCCTGCTTCACGCCGACACGGCGCTGGTGCTGTCTTTTTTCAATCATGCCAAGTCAGCCAACCTGGATTGGGTGGGCGAGAGCATCGCGCAAAGTGTCCACGACGCGCTGGCTTCAGAAGGCGTGCTGGTGCTGGATCGCGAGGACCGGCTGGAAGGGTATCGCAGGCTCTCGCTGCGCCACGGCGCGGAGCTTACGCACGCTTCGATTTTGAAAATTGGGGAATCGCTGGATGCTTCGCAGGTCGTCTACGGGTTCTATGAACTGATACCCGCCGACCCGGCAAATACCCAATCCAAGGGGTCGCTGAGGATCACGGCGCGAATTCTGGATGTCAAGCATACCAAACAGGGAGCCGTGTACAGCGAAGTCGGCGCGCTGGAAGACCTCGCGTCGCTGAGTACGCACTTGGGCTGGCAGACCCTGCAATTGCTGCGTCCCAAGGATGCGCCGGACGAGCGCCAATTTGTGGCCGCGCGCCCCGCTGTGCGGCTGGATGCGGTCGAGAGCTATGTGCGTGGCTTGCTGGCGACTGTGCCGGAGCAGCGCCACCGCTACTTCACGCAGGCGGCGCGCCTGGACGCGAAGTACTCGCAGCCCTGCTTCGAGTTGGGCAAGACCTTCTGGGAGAAGAAAGATTTCAAGGTGGCGGCCGGTTGGCTGGAGCGCGTAACCCAAACCGACCCGCACTACATGGAGGCGCAGTTCTATCTGGGGTTGTGCCGCTTCGCCAACGGCGACTTCAAAGGCTCGGAAGAGAGCTTCCAGCGGGTGGCGGCGGCGGTACCGCTGAATGAAGTGTTCAACGATCTGGGCGTGGTGCAGGCGCAGCGGCAGGACTACGCGTCGGCGGCAGCAAACTTCCGTAAGGCGCTGGAAGGCGATAGCGCGGACCCCGATTACCACTTCAATCTGGGGACGGCGCTGTGGCGCGCGGGACAGTACGATCAGGCGGCGGAGAGTTTCCGTGCGGTCCAGGCAAGGAATTCGGCCGATGCGGAAGCCACCTCCCTGCTGGGACGGACATTGAAGAAGGAAGCTCCGCGGCCAGGGGATACCAAGCCCGAGGGGAAGGCCCGCCTGAAGACCAATTACGAGGAGTCTACGTTCCGGCAGTTGCAGGCGGAGCTCGGCATCAAGAAGTAGCCTGGTCACTTCAACAGCGGCACGAGCGCCTTGATCACGATCGCCTCCACCTTGCGTGCGCCCGCCGCATTGGGATGTATGCCGTCGCGTTGCATCAGATCGTCGTGCCCGCCCACCCCTTCGAGCAGAAACGGGATCAACGCCAGCTTGTAGGTCGCCGCAAGTTCCTTATACATGGCCTCGAACTTCTGAATAAAAACCGCGCCATAGTTCGGCGGCAGCGACATTCCCGCCAGCACGATCTTCGCGCCCGCCGTTTGAAACGCCTCGATCATCTGCACCAGGTTCGCCTGCGTGATTGCCAGCGGAATGCCGCGCAAGCCGTCATTCCCCCCGAGTTCGAGCAGCACGATAGCGGGTTTCTCGGCCAGCGCCATCGACATCCGCGACACGCCGTCCTGCGTGGTGTCGCCGCTCACACCGAGGTTGACCACGCGGTACCGCAAGCCGCGCCCATCGATATCCTTCTGGAGCAAATCGGGAAAGCTCTCGGCCGCTTCCAAGCCGAAACCCGCCGTGATGCTGTCGCCGAAGCAGACAATCGCGGGGCGCGGATCCGCCGCGGCGGCCGGCGGCGTGTGTATGGGAGCGGTAGCGGTCTGCGTCGGCGCCGCGGGTTTTTCCGGGCGATTACAGGCGCATAGCATCAGCGCCGCGGCGAGCAAAGTGAATCTCAGCATCTGAATGCCATAATAAAGGCTTGATCCAGGTTCGCGCTCTCACCAGGTCCATCAACACCGGCACCCACCGTGTCGATATTCTCAAAGGCATCGATTTAGAGATCCCCCGCGGGCAGTTCGCGGCCATCATGGGACCATCGGGCAGCGGCAAGAGCACCCTCCTCGGCCTGCTCGCCGGACTCGATACGCCCACCAGCGGCCAGGTAATTCTGGATGGCGTGGACATCACCAATCTCGCCGAAGACGAGATGGCGCTGCTTCGCGGGCGAAAAATTGGCTTCGTTTTTCAGAGCTACCACCTCATCTCCACCCTC
>JBDTPR010000010.1:0-30288 GCA_039932635.1 Candidatus Solibacter sp. | reverse complement strand
CTGAAGCCTGCTCCACAAAGACAGCAGTACTTAGGGCTTCCTTCTGGCTATCGCCAGCCAGGAGGTTCCGAAGGGGAGTTCACGGCGGGTGGCCAGCCAGCGCGTCTCCCAGCTTAGTTCCCAGGCGAGGAGTTCGTTGAGTACGGGGACGATGCGGAGTTCCTGTTTGAGGAGTTTTTTGGGGTCGGCATTGCGACCGGCGGTCTGCCCGCGGAGCTTGCGGCTGAGCGTCATCATGGGATGCAGGCTGGCCATGTAGGGCGTGAGGAATTCGATCTCGAAGCCTGCCTTATCGAGCTTGGCCTGAAGGTCCTCGCGCGCATAGCGGCGGCAGTGTCCGGAGAGTTCGTCGAAGTAGCTCCAGAGGGACTGGTGGGCGGGGACGGTGAGGAGCAGGGCGCCGGCGGGATCGAGGAGATCGCGAAGATCGCGGAGGATTTGATTGTCGTCGGGAATGTGCTCGAGGACGTCGAAGATGCCGATCATCTGGAACGTCTTGGCGAAGGGGGAGCGGCGGACGTCTCCTTGCACCAAGGGGCAGGAGGTACGGGCGCGCGCGTAGTGGATGCCCTCGCCGTAGAGATCCATGCCGACGACTGTGGCAGTGGGACAGGCGTGCTCGAGGAAGCGGAGCACATTGCCATCGCCGCAGCCCATTTCGAGGACGCGATAGCCGGGCGTCAGATGGCGGGTCAACTGGCGGGCGAACATGGAGATCACCTGATTGCGCGCGCGGAACCAGAAGTGCTGGTCCTCGGCGGCGAAGAGGGTTTCGAAGTGGCTGGGATCGTAACCACCTTCGGTGCCTGCCTTCATTGGCCCACCGCTTGGCAGCACTTGAATTCCAGGATCGCTTCCACGACTTCGGCCTGTTCAGATTCCGAAAGATTGTTGTAGAAGGGCAGGCGCAGGAGGCATTCCCCGGCGTGCTCGGTGTTGGGGCATTGGCCCGCGAAGCCGCCGAAGGATCGGCCCATTTCGGAGAGGTGCAAAGGGATGTAGTGGAAGACGCTGAGGATGCTTTTTTGCTTGAGGTGTTGGATGAGCGCGGTGCGGGCTTCGAGCGAAGGCAGCATCAGATAGTACATGTGATAGGGCTGCTCGCAATGCGCGGGAATGTGGGGCAGGCGAACTCCCTGGGCGGCGGCCCACGCGGCGAGTTCGCGATTGTAGGTTTCCCAGATACGCCGGCGGGCGGACTGGATGGTGGCAACGTTTTCGAGTTGCGCGCAGAGGAAGGCAGCGAGGATATCGGACATCAGGTAGCTGGAGCCGAGGTCGACCCACGTATATTTATCGACCTGCCCGCGGAAATAGCGGCTCCGATTGGTGCCCTTTTCGCGCAGGATCTCGGCGCGCTCAATGAGGGACTCGTCATTCAACAGGAGGGCGCCGCCTTCGCCGCAGATGACGTTCTTGGTCTCGTGAAAGCTCTGGGTGGCGGTTTGTCCGAAGGTGCCGAGATAGCGGCCGCGGTAGCGCGCGAAGAGTCCGTGAGCGTTGTCCTCCACGACGGCGATGTTGTGCGTGCCGGCGATGCGAAGGATGTCATCCATCTCGCAGGCCACTCCGGCGTAATGCACGGGCACGATGGCTTTGGTGCGCGGCGTGATCAGGCTTTCGAGGAGGGCTTCGTCGAGGTTGAGGGTGTCGGGCCGTATATCGCAGAAGACCGGCCTGGCGCCGCGGAGGGCGTACGCGTTGGCGGTGGAGACGAAGGTGAACGAGGGCAGGATGACTTCGTCCCCGGGCTTGATATCCAGCAGCAGGGCGGACATTTCGAGGGCGTGGGTGCAGGACGTAGTGAGCAGCGCGCGCGGCACGCCGAGGGTCTCCTGCAGGATGGTGTGGCAGCGCCTGGTGTACTCGCCATCGCCGGCAGCGTGGCCGCGCGCGATGGCGTCGCTCATGTAGCGAAGCTCGTCGCCGGTCATGCCGGGTTTGTTGAAGGGGATTCGATAACTCATGACGTAAACCAGCGGTGATACCAGAGCGCGGAGGAGCGCAGCAGGTAACCGCAGTTTTGGTAAAGACGTTGGGAAGCGATATTGCGGGCCTGGGTGACGACGGTGGAGCGCGTCACGCCGTGGGCGGCGAAATCGTGGAGCGCGGCGGTTACCAGGCGGCGGCCGAGCCCTCTTCCGTGGGCCGCGGCGTCGACGGCGATCAGGCCGATGTTGCCGGTGTCGCCGTGGTAGTTACAAGTGACGAAGCCGGCGGGCTGGCCTTCGTGCTCCGCCACAAGGACGCGGCCTTCTGCGAAATCGCGCTCGAGCCAGATAGCGTAGAGGGCGTCGCATTGGGCGCGACCGAAGTGCGGGTCGGCGTAGAAGCGCGAATCGGTGAAGCTGTGGGCGGCGATTTGCTTGAGGCGCTCGAGGTCGGCGGGGCGGGCCTGGCGAATGTCGGCGGGTGGAGCGGGGAGATTGGCGAGGGGGCGCTCATAGGTGACGCGGATGTCCGTGAGAGCGAAGTGGAAGGTTTCCGCGGCCGCAATGGTGTGCGGGTCGTGGGGGGCCAGGTAATAGAGGCAGTCGATTTTGTGGTGCGCGCACCAGTCGAGGAGAGTTTGGTTCAGGGCGGCGCCTTGGACTCTCGCGATGCGACGGCAGAAGAACTTCGAGTCCCATTCCAGGAGTTCGGCGGGCTCATTCATGGGCGCCTCTCGCGGCCGGCACCGACTGAAGTCTGCCCCACAAGGACCGCTCCCTCACGGTCGCGGCTCTGATTGGGGCTCACTTGGTCGTGCTTTGGGCTCACTTGGTCGTGATTGGGGCTCACTTGGTCGTGATTGGGGCTCACTTGGTCGTGATTGGGGTTCAGGCGGTCGCGATTGGGGTTCAGGCGGTCGCGATTGGGGTTCGGGCTCGGATTAAGGCTCGGGCTCGACTTCATGAGGCGGGGTCTCGGGTGGTTTCCGAGAGGACTGCGTAGGCGGGCCGGTCCATCATGCGGAAGTGCATGCGGGCGAGGTATTCGCCGATGATGCCGAGGGCGAAGAGTTGGGCGCCGGAGAAGATGGCGATGGCGGAGGCGAGGAATGGAAAGCCGGGCACGGAGCCGCCTTCCACGAAGTAGCGGGTGAGCACGTAGACGAAGAGGGCGAGGCCGAGGAAGGTACAAACGAAGCCAATCAGGCTGGCAAGTTGCAGGGGCAGCGTGCTGAAGCCGGTCATCATGTTGATGGCGTGGCGGACGAGTTTGCTTACCGTGTAATTGGAGACACCGATGGTGCGTTCGTCGTTGCGAACGGGGATGGTGGTGAAGCGGCGGGTACCCCACGTGAGGAGCACGTCGATGGAGACGTAGGGCGCGGCATAGTTGGCGAAGGCGGCGCGCAGGTGGGTGCGGAAGGCGCGAAAGGCGCTGACGCTTCGCGCGGTGGGGGCGCCCATGGCGGCCTGGAGGGTGAGTTTGGTGAACCAGGAGGCGAGGTCGCGAAGCAGCCCGTGGGTCTGTTTGAGGGGCGTGCCGTAGACGACGTCGTAGCCCTCGGCGAGCTTGGCCAGGAGGTGCGGGATCTCTTCGGGCGGAGTTTGCAGATCGTCGTCGATGGTAACGATGATGGGGTGCCGGGCGAGGCGTATGCCGCAGAGGAGCGCGTTGTGCTGGCCGTAATTGCGCATCAGATTGATGCCGTGAATCCAGGGATGGCGGGCGGCGAGTTCGCGCACGACGTTCCAACTGCCGTCGTTGCTCTCGTCGTTGACGAGGATCAGTTCGCCCAATTCGGAGCCCGGCGCGAGCACCTTGGCGAGGCGTTCGACGAGCAACGGCAGACTGCCTTCCGAGTTGTAGACGGGTACGACAACGGACACCAACACCCGCTCATCATAGCATCCGACTCCACGGTGATTCCGATTCTCGGGCACGCCGTAAGCGGGTTAAAAATGAGGCCTGGAAGCGGTGGCCGCTTAGGGCGTCCTTCGCGTCATGCGGGGACCGGATTCCATGATCTTTTCGAAGCAGCGGGCTACGTGTTCCCAGGAAAAGTGGTCGTTGACCATTTGCCATGCGTCTTGCGACACTTGGCGGCGCTGGTCAGGGCTTCCTATTAGTTGGAGGCACTGGGTGGCGAAGTCCTCGGGCGTGTCTCCCAGGCGTATGTCGCGCGGCGGATTCACGACCAGGCCTTCGGCGCCGATGGTGGTGGAGACAACCGGGATTTTCGCGGCCATGGCTTCGTAGATTTTCAGGCGCGTTCCGCCACCGATGCGCAGGGGCACGATGGAGACTGAAGAGTTCCAGAGATAGGGGCGGATATCGGGCACGGTGCCGGTCACCTGAATGAGCGGATCTTCGACGGCGAGTTGTTTGATCTCCGGCGGGGGAATGCGGCCAACGATGGCGAGGGTCGCCGCGGGGCGCGAGCGTCGGATCAAGGGGAGAACCTCGCGGACGAAGTGGAGGATGCCATCGACATTGGGTAGCCAGTCCATGGAGCCCACGAAGACGAAGTCGGCGGCGGATTTGGCGTCGTCGTCGTCCGGCGGGAGGAAATACTCGATGTTGACGCCGGTAGGAATCTCGGTAACCCGGGTGACGTCGAAGAGTCGGCGCATTTCGTCGGCGTCGGTTTTGGAGACGGCGGCGATGTGGCCGGAGGCGCGGCTGACATGGCGCTCGTAGTGGTACATACGCTCGGCCTGCAATTTAAAGTAGGCGCGGCGCAGCGGGTTGGCGGCGTGTTCGACGTGGCGGCGCCAGATCACCGTCTCGACGTTGTGCTGGAAGAAGATGGCGTGCTCGAGATCGGGGAAATAGCTGGTGGGCGCAAGATGATCCACCACGGCGCACTCGAAGTTCTCGCGGCGGATGAGGTCTTGCAGGAACGCGCGCATGCCCGGTGGATTGAAGCGTTCGACGGCTACAGGAGTGGAAGAAAAGAGTCCGTGGACGAGTTCGGCGTAGAAGGCAGGGCTGGACTTCGACGGGACCTTGTAGGAAAAGGGGTACGACTTGAACGAGTATTCGTGGGCGCGCGCGGGGCCTTCGGGCTGCGCGGGATTTTCGATGGCGACGTAGTGGATTTCATGCCAGCGATGCAGGTGGCGAAGCATCTCCAGGGTGCGGATCTGTCCGCCCTTGGTGGTGGGGTGCATGAAATTGGAGTTGACCCAAAGGGTCTTCATACGGCCGGATGCGCGGCGGCCATGACCCCGTCCCAGCGCTCGTCACGCCTGCCGGTAAGGAACATGTCGCCCCACAACTGGAGGGTCAACAACCGCCAGATACGGTCGGTGGCGTCTTCGCGCCCTGAGACTTGGAGATGGAGCAGATTGTCCAATGCGGCCGGATCGATGTAGGAGGCGAGCAAGCCATCCTTGGCGCGCATGATGTCGAAGAGTCCGTTGGCGCGGGGGTCGCGGAGCCATTGGAGCAAGGGGGTGGGGAAGCCCATTTTCTTGCGGTAGATGATGTCGTTGGGCACAAGGCCTTCGATGGCTTTCTTGACGATGTACTTGCCTTCGCCATTGCGCAATTTCATGTGGTCGGGCACGCGCGTGGAAAACTCGACGAATTCGTGATCGAGGAAGGGTACGCGGCTTTCGATGCTGGTGGCCATGCTCATCTGATCCTGCTTCATCAGCAACTCGATGAGGTAGGTCTTCTGGTCGGTGAAGAGCATGCGATCGAGGTCGGTCAGGGCGGGCTTGGAATCCCAATACCGGCGGTAGTTGGCGTAAGGCGAGGCGGCGGGGAGATTGCGGAAAAGGCTGCGCTGTTCGGAGGCCGGGAAGGCTGAGTAGAAATTATCGAGATAGAGCGATTCCAAATCTTCGCCGCGGCCAACAAAGGTATGCTGCAGCTTGCGGCGCAGAGGGCCATTGAGGAGCGAGGTAGTCGCGACCCGGCTGCGAATCGCAGTGCGCACCGCATTCGGCAGTAGCCGGTACGTGCTCAGCCAGCGCTGGTTCATGCCGTAGTGGCGGTAGCGCGCGTAGCCGCCGAACATCTCGTCGCTGCCTTCGCCGGTCAGGACGACAGTGACATGCTTGCGGGCGAGTTGCGAGACGAAGTAAAGCGACACGCTGGAGGGCCAAGTGATGGGCTCGTCCTCGTGCCAGATCAGGCGGGGGAGCGCATTGAAGAACTCGTCCATCCCCACGACGACTTCGCTGTGCTCGGTGCCGATCGCCTGAGAGACCTGGCGGGCGTAGGGGAGCTCGCTGAATTCGGCCTCCCGGTAGCCGACCGCGAAGCTCTTCACCGGCCCATCGAGATTGCGCTTCATGAGGGCGGCGATGGCCGAGGAATCGACGCCGCCGGAGAGGAACATGCCGAGGGGTACGTCGCTCATCAGGCGCATGCAGACGGTCTGCTCGAGGCGTTCGCGGCACTCGGCGATCCACTCGGCGTCACTGCGCGATTCCGGCTGCGGATCGGGAATGTCCCAGTATTGGCGGATTGCGGGCTGCGGGGAGGGTTGCGAGAGATCGAGCGTGAGGTGATGGCCGGGCATCAGCTTACGGATGCCGCGGAATAGGGTGCGCTCCTCGCTCACGTAGCCGAAGGCGAGGTACTCGGGCAGCAGCGATTCCTCGAACTGAGGGGAGACGGCCGGGTGCTGCAGCAGCGCCTTGATCTCGCTGGCGAAGACGAAAGTGCGGCCGTCCCAGTAGTAGTAGAAGGGCTTCTTGCCCAGGCGATCGCGGGCGCAGAAGAGCTTGCGGGCTTGCTTGTCCCAGATGGCAAACGCGAACATGCCACGGAGTTTGAGAACGCAATCGGGACCGTACTGTTCGTAGGCGTGAAGGATGGTTTCGGTGTCGGAGCGGTTGGTGTAGCGGTGCCCGGCCTGTTCCAGGGCGGGGCGGAGGCTCGCGTGGTTGAAGATCTCGCCGTTGAAGATGATGAATTTCGTGGCATCTTCGTTGGGCATCGGCTGATGACCGCCGGCGACGTCGATGATGGCCAGACGGCGGAAGCCGAGCGACGCCCAGGAATCCCTGTAATAGCCGGAGTCATCGGGGCCGCGGTGACGGATAGTGTCCGTCATGCGCTCGATGATCGAGGGAGAGTCGGACGGTTGAAGAGTTACGAATCCAGCGATTCCACACATGCGCGATGGGGTGGGGCGAACACGGCCTGATGCCTACTTTAGCATGGGCATCCGTTCGAGTTGACGCTGCAGCGTGGCTTGGGCGACCGATCTGTCAGGCGCAGGACTATTGCCTGGCGCGATTTTCATTGCCCGAACATCGGAAACTTTATCTTTCGCGGAATCAGTAAGTTCACGGGTTGGATGGGGGAGCCGCGAAAACTTCGCAAGTTATTGTCTGCAGTAGAGGGGCTGGTTAGCGCAACCGCCAGCCGAGTCAATCAAAAAAATCATGAAATTCACAACAACCGCGCTGAGTTGTATTTGCGTGGCAGCGGCGATGGCCGGCGCGGCCAACGGACAGACGCAGATCGACCTGCGCACGCAAGGAAAGAACATCGACTTTTCAACGGCCGCACGGACGCGGCCCTCGAAGACCGGGACGTCGTTGCCGGCCAACTGCCTGGTCGGCGAGACGTTCCTGAAGACGGACGCGGCGGCGGGCAGAAACTCGTACGTCTGCACCGCGGCCAATGTCTGGACAGTTCAAGGCATCGAGGTGCCGGACCCGACGGGCAAGGCGGACCAGGCACTGACCACCGACGGTGTCGGCCTTTCATGGCAGGCGTTCGGCGGCGATGTGAGCGGCCGGGCCGGGGCGATTATCGTGACCGGCCTGGGAGGGCGCAGGTTGGGCAGCCTTACGCCGCTGGACGGGCAATACATGAAATGGAACGGGATCGCCCAGCAGTGGGAGCCCACGACGCTCACCGTCGCGCTGAGCGTGTTCGGCAGGAGCGGCGCGGTGTCGGCGCAAACCGGCGACTACAACTTCAGCCAGATTTCGGGGACGGCGGGGCCTTCGCAGGTGCCTGCGCTGGCGGGCGACGTCAGTGGCACGATTACGGGAACGAGTGTAGTGCGCATTCAAAGCCGGCCAGTGTCCGCGACCACGCCGCTGACCGGACAAGTGATCACGTGGGACGGGGCGCAGTGGGTCCCGCAAAGTCCTGCGCTGGGAGTGTCGAGCATTTTTGGCCGTAATGGTCCGGTGACGGCACAGGCCGGGGACTATTCCTTCAGCCACCTCTCGGGCGTGATTGGCGCTTCGCAATTGCCCGCGGCGGGAGGCGACCTGAGCGGCTCGCTCTCCGCGCCGACGGTAGCCAAGGTGCAGGGCCGCACGGTATCGAGCACCGCGCCATCGTCCGGCCAGGTGCTGACGTGGAGCGGCACTCAATGGACTCCACAAGCGCCATCAGGCTTGGTGCTCAGTGTGTTCGGGCGCGTCGGAGTGGTGACGCCGCAGAGTGGGGATTACGCATTCAATCAGATTTCCGGCGCGGTGGCGGCGGCGCAACTTCCCTCAGCGGGCGGTGATCTTTCGGGAGGACTCAATGCGGCGACCGTGACGCGACTGCAGAGCCGCGCCATTTCGGCGGCGGCGCCGGGCTCGGGGCAGTACTTGATGTGGGATGGCCTGCAGTGGGCGCCCACCACTTTCGGCGGCGTCACCAGCACCTTCGGGCGGAGCGGCGCGATTACCTCGCAGTATGGGGACTACACATTCGGCCAGATCGCGGGAACGGTGGCGGCGGGGCAATTACCTGCCGCGGGTGGAGACTTGAGCGGGTCGATGGCAGCGCCCTCCGTGGCGGGTCTGCAGAACCGCCCGGTGTCTGCGATGTCGCCCTCGATGGGCCAGATACTCGGTTGGGACGGTGCGAAGTGGGCGCCGCAAACGGCGGGCAGCGGGGTGACCAGCACCTTCGGACGCACGGGGGCGGTGACGGCACAGACGGGGGACTACGCGTTCGGCCAGATCTCGGGCGCGGCCTCCGTGGGGCAACTGCCGGCGGCGGGCGGCGACCTGAACGGCACGCTGACGAGCGCCCGCGTGACCGGCCTGCAGAATCGTCCAGTGGCGACCTCGGTGCCTTCGACCGGCCAGGTGCTGGCGTGGGATGGGGCGCAGTGGGCTCCCAACTCAGCGGCAGCCGGAGGTGTGATCAGCACGTTCGGGAGAACGGGAGCGGTGACGGCGCAGACCGGAGACTACGGATTCGCGCAGATCTCGGGCAGTGTGGCGAGTCTGCAACTGCCAACGGCCGGCGGCGACTTGAGCGGCGCTCTCGGAACTCCCACCGTGGCGAGCATTCAGACGCGCCCGGTAGCGGCTACGGCTCCCTCGACGGGCCAGGTGCTGGCGTGGACGGGAACCCAATGGGCACCGCAGTTCCAAAACGGTGGAGTCGCCAGCGTGTTCGGCCGCACCGGCGCGGTAACCACGCAATCCGGCGACTACAGCTTCGCGCAGATTAGCGGCAGCGTGGCGAGCGCGCAGTTGCCATCCGCGGGTGGAGACGTGAGCGGCACACTGACCAGCAGCACGGTCAATAAGCTACAGAACCGGCCGCTGGCGGCGACGGCGCCGGCCAGCGGACAGGTGTTGGGATGGGATGGCACGCAGTGGACGCCGCAGACGGTAGTGTCGGGCGGAGGCGGAGGGGGCGCTAACTCGATCGATAAGACGGTGAGTAACACTTACACGGCGGGCGCGAAGCAAACCTTTGTGCCGAGCCTGTCAACGAGCGGGATCAACGTGATGCCCAGCACCCTGCCGACGAATCCGGTAACCGGCGATGTCTCGCTGGACTCGGACGATGCCAATAAATTGAAGGTCTACGACGGGGGACAGTGGAACACGCTGGTGACGGTGAGCAGCTACATTGCCACCTTTACCAGTCAGACAGTGGTGACGGTCAACGGGACTACTCACCGCCTGGGGACGGCCAACGTGGGCGTGGACTGTTATGACACGGCGAATCCTGCTGCCAGGGTGGAGCCGGACAAGGTGGTAGTTACTCCAGTGTCCTTTAACATCAGCGTCTATTTTGCGACGCCGCAGACGGGAACGTGCACGTTGACGGGCACGGGGGGAGTAACATCGTCCGCGACTTCGGGCGCGGGAATGGCGTCGCAACTCGGCGATCTTGGACTGGTGTTGACCAGCCCCACGGTGTTGACGGCGGGACTGAACTGCTCCAACGCCACGCCCTGCAACGCGCGTCTCGGCAACGCGGTGTACTCGGTGACCAACAGCAGTTCGGTCACGCTGACGGCCGGCAGCGGGACTTTGTATCTGTACCTGGATGCCGGCGGGTCGCTGGTGGCGGGACACAACCTGACGCTGAGTTGCAGCGGCGTATGCGGTGCAGTGCCGGGTATCACGGCATTCCCGATAGGATCCATCCCGCTGTTCTCGTGGACGGCAACGAATGGCATTTGGGACAGCAATGGAGGGAGCGACAGACGGGCCTTCCTGAGCACACGAAACCTGGCGAGCGGGACGGGAATCGTCGCGCTGGACACGGGTGTCCAGACTATCGTGGCCGTGGATTCGGCCTCGGTGCCGACTTACCTGACGGCCAGCGCGGTAGTGGATTTCGGGAGTATCAGTCCGGGATCCTGCGGCGAATCGACCGTCGCTTTGCCGGGCGCATCGACAGGCGACTCGGTGGCGCCGGGATGGCCGGCGGGGCTTGAAAGCGGTTTGATCGGCATGATGCGCGTGAGCGCCGCTAACACTGTGGCACTAAGAGTTTGTAACTTATCCGGCAGCATTGTGGATCCGGCGGCGGCCACATTCCGCGCCACCGTTGTGAGGAGTTTCTAACATGAAGAGAGCGATTCTATTCGTAGCGTTTGCCGCCTTATGCGGGGCCCAGACCACCGTCAACGGCGGTCGCGATTTCAAGGGAACGATCAAGGCGAGCGGCAGCGTTTCAGCGGTGGATTTCAGCGGCGCCGCAAGCACGGCCCCGGCGAAGGCGGGCCTGCTGGCCGCGCGTCCGACGGCCTGCACCCAGGGACATATCTACTTCGCCACCGATGTGTCGGCAGGGCAGAACCTGTACTTCTGCACCACGAGCGGGACGCCCGGTATATGGACGCAGATGAGCGGGGTTTCCGGGGGTTCGTCGAACATCACGTCCGCGGCCGGGGCGCCGTCGGGTAACTGCACTCCGCCTGCCGTTTATATCGATACCACGAATCAGGACCTGTGGTTCTGCGGCGCGCCGAATTCATGGAAGAAGCCGGCGGCCGACGTGAGTACGCTGGCGGCGCTGGCCGGGGCGAACACGTGGACCGGGTACAACAACTTAGTGAACGCGCAGTGGCGTCCACCGGAGGCGACGGTTGCGACACTGCCGGCCTCCGCGTCGAACGTGGGCAAGGTTTTCATGGTGACCGATGCCGTGAGCGCCGGGAACTGTGCCGCGGGCGGTGGAGCGACGCGCGAATTGTGCCGGGCGGCGGCGACGGGGTACGAGTGCGTTGGCGGCTGCGGCGGAGGAAGCGGCGGCGGGGCCTCCAACACGGCATATTTGTCGTCATTGCTGGCTGGGCCCGACCTGACCCGGACCGTATCCGGGGCGACGCATGGTTTCGCGACCTCAGCCTTGATCGTGGCTGTGTACGATAACTCCTCGCCACGCGAGGCAATCAACGCGGGGTGGAGCGTAAACCCGGCGACTTACGATGTGACTCTTACGTTCGCTACGCCGCAGAGTAATTACTATGTGGTGATCAATGGCGGCGTGGGTCCGGCCGGACCCGCCGGGCCGCAGGGGCCTGTCGGACCTGCCGGCACCAGTGGTAGCGGATCGGGAAGCGTGAATCCGAGCGGCACCATCGCGGCGAACCGGATTGCGACTTTCGCCGACGCTACCGGCACAGTGATTCTGGATGGCGCGCAGCACTCGCTGGGCGCCGGCTATCTGAGTGCGACGAAGACCGTGGGGGCCGGCGGCGTAAGCGCCAACCTGCTTTGCAGAATCGACGCTACCGGGGCTGTGGTGGCGCCCGCCCTGGGAGATATCGGCATTCTCGGAGTGTGCGTGACATCGCGGACGGCGGCTCAAGCCGTCGAAGTCGCGACCCGCGGGGTGATCACCTGCGTAGCGGACAACGCCACGACGGCGGGCAATATTGCCATCCCCGGCACCGCGACGGCCGGGCGCTGCCGGGACAGCGGTCAGGTAAATACCACCGGCGTGGCACTGTCTACGCAGGTGTTGGGAAAGATCCTGAATACGGTGACTGCCGGCTCGCTGGTTTCCATCGAACTTTACGGCCCTGGTCATTATGGTGCCGCGATCATGGTCTCGGACGGCGGAACCGGGCAAGCCAATTATACGAAGGGAGATCTGCTGACCTCTCCGGGAGGAGCGGTTCTCAACCGGCTACCGGTAGGTAGCGATGGCCAGGCGCTGACCGCGGACGCGGCTTCTGCCGGAGGCGTCAAGTGGGCGGGCAGCACTCGCCGCACTTGCATCATAGATAATGACTCGCAATCCGCCACGCCGCTATCGGCCGCGCAGATTACGGGGCGATGCGAGATTCCGTTTGCCGCGCACATTGTGGAGGTGGGCGTATGGGGCGGCACCGGAACCGGCACTCAGACGTATACCGGCGCCACTTCCGTGCAGCTCACGCGGCTGCGCCCGAACGGGGGGTCGACGGCGGTGGTGCTGAGCGGGGTCCTGCCGACACCGGGTTCGAGCGTCAACTCCAACAGGGCATGCGCGGTGTCCGGATTGAGCGGGAGTTGCGCCAATGGACTGCCATCCAGCAGTTCGATTTCGTTGGCCGGAGGCGTACCGATGGCCGTGAACGCAGGTGACATCATCTACGTTTCCTCGGCGACGGCAGACGCTGTACAGACATGGTTCACGATCACCATCACTTATACGGCGGACTAAGAGAACAGACATGACGAAACTACTATTTCTTCTTCTGGCCGCGCCGCTTGCCTACGGCGCGGTGAGTAACTTGCAGGTCAGGGGCGTGAATTCGACGCAAGGTGTAATCGCTTATTCGGCACCGGATGTTTCGGCGTGCACGGTGGAAATCAGCGAGTCCCAGACTTACCGGCCGCTGGCGCACGATGTGGACCCGGCGCTGTTCGCCGGGTCCAATCTGGACAGCCGCCCCGAATCCACATCCACTGGAATACAGCGCCTTTTTGTGGCCGGCAAGCGGCGGGCCGAGAAGGGCGTCGACGGACACTGGTATTCGCGCGCGTTGCAGGCGTTCACCACCCACTTCTTCCGGATTACCTGCGGCAGCAGCCAGGCGACCGGGAGCTTTCTGACTAGCAACATCGCACTCGGCAACACGTATAATGAGGCCTTGCCGGCGGACCCGGACGTCAGTAGCCGGCCGTACTTCACGCCGACCGGGTCCTATGCGTGGCCGGAATTCAAGAACTGGAATAACCAGGATCCGACGGCGCGTCCCGAGGCGGTAATCGACCCGCAGACGGGAATGTTGTTGAAGCGCCTCGCCCTGCCGCAGGATCAGCCCATCGCCTACCTTCCGGGCAGCGGCGATCATTTCTTTACCGCCACGGTTGACAAGGATGGAGTGTGGAACCTGCCGTTAGTCACCTGGTCTCTGGCCAATGGAAAACTGGTCTCCTTCATTGTCGGCTCCTCCGGCAGTGCGACCATCACCACGTCGTCGGCTCACTTACTCAAGACCGGCAGCCAGGTGACCGTATCCGGCTTGACCGGGAGTGCGGCAGCGGGCAATGCGAACTACCAGATCACCAGCGTCCCGAACGGCACCAGTTTCGTAGTCGCACAGGGCTCGCTGCCGGCCAGTACGACCCTAACGGACGCCACTCTGAGCGTTTCAGCCGCCGCGCTGACGGCCGACGACGGGACATCCGCATCCTTCAGCGGCAGCGGCTCCAACGCGCTCTTCGTGGGCGATCAGACTTTCTGGATCAACACCAGCACCAGCCTGTCGGACATCACAATTCCGATCGAGTACATCACGCTTTCGGTTAAGGGCTGGTGCTCGGGCGCCTGCGCCGGGGAAGACGCCAAGATTCAGGCCTGCATCTCAATCAATGGAATAACCTGCTGGCCGACGAACGCTACGGCGAAGTATCAGGAAGCTACATTGAACACGTCACCTTCCAATATATACACCGTGCTGGGATCCGCCGTTCCGCTGTTGGATTCCTGGACTCCCGTGGGTTTCAATGCACTGCACCGTGGAGACATTTCGCGGCGGTCGGGGCTTGTCGACGTCGATGCGGCGGGCGTGGCGACGTGGCAACCGGGGGGCGCCACGACGAATACCTACTTCAATGCGAATTGGGTGGCAGGCAGCAGGATTGTGATCGCGAATTCCGAATGTAAGATCGCGTCCGTTGCGGGTCTTACGCAGTTGACGATCGACCCGGCCTCCTGCTCGACGCCACTGACTCTCCCGTTGAGTAAGGCTGCGTATTGGGGGTCGAACTTCGGCTTCCTGATTCGGAAGAAGACGGGGGGTACCGATCAGATCAATTTGCAATACGCCAAGTATTCCACCGGGACATCGCAGTATATAGACTTCACTGCCAGCGGATCGGCCAGGCTGTGCAGCACGTCACTTACACGCAATACTGTGACTGGCGGCCTTGGGTACCATTGCGTGATTCCCAGCGGTTGGCCGCTCTTGTACTGGGTCGATCACAAAAGCGGCGATTCCACCTATCTGGGCTTATTCAGCAGGACCGGAGTGGCCGGCCCGGACGGCTTTGTGGGCGGAGTCTGTGACGGAGGCGCGACGCTGCGCGGCAGTTCGCCCGACCAACCTGAGAAGTACTATTGCAGCGGTACCGACAATGAAACGCCCGGCAAGTCGATTCTGGTGAAGTGCAGTTTGACCACAACCAATCAGCCTGGAAATGCAACCGTCGCCTGTTCGAACATTACGCCGGGGACGACCGGGCGGGACCTGTCTTCGTTGGCTGCGGAGTTCACAGCCGCGGACACGCCCGCTTTCGACAAGGCCAAATACAAATGCAATATCGTGGGGCAACAGGGCGCCAAACTGGTTCTGGGCTGCGGGCGCAGCATTCAGGACACACTCGGCTGGACGGTGATGTTCGACCCCGACAAAGTGGGCACCGGCCCGGGCTGTGTCGGCGGCGGGGCCGCTGGTTGTGTGGTGGCGGCAGCGTCCACGTGGGCTACCGCACCGGCCCGATGGTGCGTTGCCCATACGCGGTTCGTCTCGGGCAATACCGACGTTCTCTGGATTGCGGGCAAGTACTTTACGCCGAATACTCCGCCGGTGCTGGATGACGGTCCCTACGTTTCCAACATTACGTCGGGGCCGCTGACTGCGACGGTGGCGATTGCCGCGGGAACGGGAGCCTGCCCGGCGGGAAGTAAGGGCTGCACGGTGGTCACGGTGGACGGCGAGCCTTGCGATCCTTCCCCGGCAGCGAATGAGGCGACGGGAGCGAACGTGTGTCCGAAGAACTCCGCCTGGGCCTACCTGCAGGATGCGAAGGTCGGCGACGCATTTTTGGTGGATAACGAGTATCTGCTGCTGGTCGCAAAGAACGGAAATGATTGGACGCTACAGCGCGGCTATGGGTATTCGGTTCCGGCCGCCCACGCGTCAACCGCGCTGCCTACACACTGCCTGTCTCGCGATTTCGACCACGGAATTTCGAACTGGTCCTGGACCTGGGATACTGCCAGGGATCCTCATGGGCTGAATTCCGACGGCACTACGGTGCTGATTGCATGGGATTACGATCACCCGGTTCCCCGACCCGATGTGACCATCGGCGGTAAGCCCTCGTACGACGGCAATTGCCCGAACGGGTCGTGCTACGCCATCAGGGAGGGCTCCTCCCCGATTGGGGATCCGCCCAACCGTTACGCATCGATGTCTCCTCCCTTCTCGGGCGCAACGGGCACTGCGCAGTTCGGTGAGCGCGCACAGGACCATCCCAGCTGGCTGCAAGACAATGCGGCGCGTTGGGAACGGCAATGGTTCCTCGATGGCCGTCCGCTGCAGCCGCTGATGGACATCAGCGATGCCGCGATCTCGGTTTCGGGCCAACTCTATCGCCTGACCTCGACTACCACGGATGGCGACAACCTGCGCCGCGTTGGATTCAACATCTATGTGGTGAAGTCTTCGCCCACCACTTTGGTGATAGCCGGCAATTGCTCGGCCGCGAACCCGTGCCCTATTTGGAACGACACAACGTTGCTAGATAGCATCACGCAGCCGTGCACCGTCACGGTGCTGGGTGGGAGCGGCACGGTCTTCATCACGAGACTCAGTGCCGGCGGACTTGGGGTTACGTACACGAGCGGGCTTTCGATCAGCGCGGACTCGTGTCCCACGGCGCTGGGCACTACGTATCCCGGCGGCTCCACCTGGCTTTGGAGTTGGGGCGCGAGCTTGGGATCTTGGGCGACGGCCGGTTCCGACCAGCGCGGCGGCTCGTCGGGACTGTTCGGCACGATGAATCGTAAGCTGCAGCCGACGTGGGCTTACTGCGGCATGCAGGCGTTGGTCGATGCGAGCGGCGCTACGATCGGTGATGTGCTTAGCGACACGACTGCCGATTCCTACAAGTACTGCATCGCGCGCAAGTCCGGCGAGTGCCGCTCGGCGTCGGCGCCTGGCGACATTTACGTAAATTGCCCGAATCTGGTGAAGCGCAACGGGGGCTCCTACGGCTGCATGTGGTACATGCAGAACTCAGAGACTCCGGTGGATGTCTGCATCGGCAACATGAGTTCCTACCTGAATTCCATCGCGCAGGTGGGCTTCAAGAAGAACGACTTCACGGGTGCGCTTGGCCGCACGTTGACCAAGGGGCTAGCCAAGTACAAAATCGTTGACGGGTATTGGCATGGAAAGGCGCTGGCCGACGCATCGTGGTCGATGTTCCGTACTATGCTCGCTAACGGTGTTTGGACGGACATCCTGCTGGGCAAGATGCCGCCCTATCCGCCGGTGGATTCGGTTGTGCGCGCTACCTTCCAGCCGCTTCCGGTGAAGCTCTCACCGCCCTCCGGATTGGGAATCGATAACGCCGTGATCCAGTTCGGCTACGCCGAAAACGGTCCGCCGGATAAATACAACTGCACCAGCCGGCAGGAGGCGTGTCTCGCAACGGCATCGACCGTACCCGCCGTGCCGTTCCTCTTCCCCTCGGAAGGAGCGGGCGGGACCATGGCAGGCATTGCGGGGCTATCGTGTGCGAGTAGCTGCACAATTGCAATTCCGGCAATTTCGCAGAGGGTCCTGTATTACCAGGTGCTGTACCGCAACGCTGCAAACAACATCGTGGCGAAGGGACGCACGGAACTTATCGTGACACCTTAACCGCAGCGGAGTTCACCCGGCGAAGGGCCGCGTTCAACCCGGCCCTTCGTTGGCGTTATTGCAAGGCCTTGGCGATGGCGGCCTCGGCAACCGGCACCATGAGCACATACCCTTTATCGTTGGGGTGCAATCCGTCGCCGGAGAATCCGTCCTTCAACATTCCGGTCTCGTCAACCAAGGCGGCGAAGTAGTCCGCGTAAACCGCATTCACTTTGGCGGCGAACTCTTTGATCCACGCGTTCAATTTCAGAATGTCCGACGGGGGACGTTGTACGGTCTGCTTGCGTGCGTAGTCGCTCACCGGCGTGACCGAGCACAGAATCACTTTGATACCGTGAGCCTGGGCGAGTTCGGTCATTGCCTGGAGATTGTCTTCGATCATGGTCAAAGTGGAAGGCCCGGTGTTGCCGGCGATGTCGTTGGTGCCCGCGTAGATCAGCAGGGCGGCGGGTTTCAGCGCGATGACGTCGGGCATCATGCGCACCAGCATCTGCGGCGTGGTCTGGCCGCTGATTCCCCGATTCACATAGGGTTTACCGGGGAAGTATTGCGCGAGGCGCCAGCCATCGGTGATGGAGTCGCCCATGAAGACCACGCGTCCGGCCTCGGGCGGCAGGGCTTTCAGTTTCTGATTGTCCGCGTAGTAGCGGCCGAGCTGATTCCAGTCTTGCAACTGTTCGGCCAGGCCTTTGGCAGTGGCCGGCAGGCAGCAGTTGGCGCGCGGCGGCGCGTAGGTCTCCACCACCTGGGCGTTGGCGGCGGCGCACAGGAGCAGCGCGCCGCACAGAAGTTGTGTGCGAGTCGTCATAGGCTTATCCACGTATTCCAAACTGCGGCATTGGGGCGGCGCGGCGCTTCTTACGGATGGCGGCGAAATCGAACACGGCCTGCGCAATGGGCACACCGATCACTTCGATACGCTGCAAATCGCGCGTGCCGATGCCGACATCCTCGGCCAATTTCAGGGTACTGTCGCAGCGCTCGAACGGCGGAGTGCCGCGATCTGCCATCGGGTCGAAACCCATGAGTCCCATGCACACCGCATCGGTAGTTACCGGGTTGGTTCCGGCGACAATCACGCCGGGCGCCGCGGGCTGCAGATCTTCGCGAATCCACGGGCCTTCTCCGCCCGTCATGGTCTTGATGCCTTCAACAATTGCCAGGTGGATGGGACGCGCCGAAATCAGATCCACTACAGTGCGCGGCACACGATAGCCCTCCTGGCGGGGCGACGTGGGATCCTTCTCAGACGGCGCACTCTTCGATGGCTGGCGATTGCCGGCGTGGACCATGGTGCGGCCGCCGTTCGGCAAAATCGAAGGCTCGTCAACTCCCGCACCGGTACCGTAAATCGTCGCGGGCGTGAGTCCAAAGCAGTTCTTCATCGAGAGCGTGATGCCGGCCGTCGCGTGCTCCTTCATCTTCGCGACGCTCACGAAGACGTCGCAATCTTGGTACGAATGATTGAGGTCGAAGCCGGGATAGATGTAGCCTCCGGTTGGCACCATCAGGCGCGAGTACTGCTTCGACTTGCCCAGGTAGTTGGTGTTCTCGAATTCGACATTCTGCGCCGCGCCCAGGATGTCGCGCGGTTCCCAATTGGCGCGGAGAATATATTCCTCCACGGGATCCGCGGTGGCCCACGGACTCTCCAGAATACGGATGCGCCGGGCGCCGGCCTTGCCCATCAGATGCACTACCGCGGCCACCACCTGCGGATTCGTATAGTGCGTATCCTCGAGCGGCAGATACCCGATCCGGTACGTGGGCGCCCCGGTCAGGTTGATCTTCATCGCGACCGTCTTTCCCTTGACCAGCCTGCCCAGGCCGCCGAGTTGATCGAACATGGTCTGCAGCGCCGGCACCAGTTCGCTGGCGTTGTACGTCTTGCAGCGCGAGACGGCCACCGGCGCGGTGGGCGGCTGTCCTGCCGCCCGGGCGGGCGTACTACCCAGCCAAGCGCCGGTTACGGCCGACGCCGTGGCGCCGAGCCATTGCCTGCGAGAATAACGGCACTGCATGGGTACTGCCTCCTAAGCTTCCAATTCCGCCAACCTAATTATGGATTTCGCCCCGCGTGGTTGCAAGCTGCACGTCCACTTACCTCTTCTTACACGGTGAAATACCGTGTGAAAACCGGGCGAAACCGGATGTTCCCCCCGCGATGGGAGATAATCCTTAGGACCAGAGTGTGACGTAGCAATCGACTCAGAGGCTTTCTAACATGTGGCGCCCCTACCTTATCTGCGGCATGTTGGCGTTTGGCCTGGCGGTGTTCGCCCAGAAGAGCGTGCCACCGCCCGCGCCGCCGGAACAACCGCTGCCGTTCAGCCATAAGGCGCATGCCGGCGAGCTCAAACTCGCTTGCAAAATGTGCCACAAGAGTCCCGATCCCGGCGAAATGATGGGCTTCGTCTCGCCACCTGTCTGCATGCAGTGCCACTCCACGATCAAGGCGGACAGCCCGGCGATCCAGAAACTCGCCGCGGCGGCGCGCGAGAATCGCGAGATCCGCTGGGCCAGGGTCTACCAGATTCCCTTCTTCGTGGCCTTCAGCCATCGCTTTCATGGCGAGGGCGGCGTTACCTGCCAGGAATGCCACGGCAATGTCGCCGAGCGCGACGCACTGTTCCGCGAGGGCGATATCTCCATGAACGGCTGCATGAATTGCCATCGCGCCAAGAAGATCAGCAACCGCTGCAACTTCTGCCACGATCCTCGCTAAATGCAAAAAGCCGGCATCCCGCACTGGGCGGAATACCGGCTTCCCTTTAAAGCGATGAGGTGAAGTTTAGAAGATCACCTTGACGGCGAGCTGCATGGTGCGATTGCCGTTGGCCGAGGTGATCACGCCAAAAGTTCCCGGGGAGTTGACCGCCAGACCGGGAGAGCTCCATGTCGGATGGTTGAAGAAGTTGAACGCCTCGGCGCGGATCTGGGTGTCGAGCTTTTCACGCAGTTTGAAGTGCTTGAACATCGACGCGTCCAGATTGACGGTGCCGGGTGCGCGCAGGTCGGGCGAGAAACGCGACGTGTTGCCGAAGGCGAAATTTCCGACGACGGAGAACACGCTGGGGTCGAAGTAGGCAGTGAGACGCTGATCGATGGGCCCCGTCTTCTTGGCGGACTTGCCATTGTTGTTGGGACGCTGCCCGGGGTTGCCGATGCCGACGTTGTTGCCGCCGTTACCGATGGCGTAGGGCAGGCCGCCCTGCGCGGTGAAGATGCCGTTGACCTGCCAGCCGCCGAGCACGAAGTCGGCCGCCTTGGGCAGCGAATTGAGCAGGGCGCGGTGACGGCCGAACGGGAGATCGTAATTGCCGCTGATCACCAGGCGGCGGGAGATGTCCTGCGCGGAGATCGATTTGTCGCCGCGGCGATTGTAGTAATCCTGCTTGGAGCCGGCGGCTCCCAGGAAGCTAACGGTCTGGGAAGCGTCGTCGAGTAGTTTGCCGCCGGTGAAGGCGGCCAGTACCTGCAGGCCATGGGAGAAGCGCTTGTTTGCTTCCACGGTGACCGAATGGTAATTGGAATTCGCTTGCGGGATGCGGAACGCGGTAACGCTCGTATACTGCGGATATGCCGACATCAACTGCTTGGCCTGCACCGTAGTCTGCGTGTAGAGCGTGGATGTCGGGCTAATCCCGGCGACATGATAAAACGGGTTGGGCACGTTGGCATTCAGCGCGCTGCCCAGCGACAGGACGGAGGCAGGCAACTGGCTCAGTGGCAGATTGCTTTCGCCGTCGATCAGGTGCTGACCCTTGCTGCCGAGGTAGCCTACTTCGAACACCCATCCACCCGGAAGTTCACGCTGAAGACTGCCGTTCCACTGCTGGATGATGGGGTTCTGATTGTCGAGGAAGATGCCGCCGTTACCGCCGCCGATGCCGAGACCGAGATCGGTGCCGGGGCCGCCCGCCGCGCCCAGCGGCAGGTTGTAGCCGTTCGGGAACGGATTGCTCAACGTCGTGAGCGTGGTGCGGAAATTGTCGTTGGTAACGTTCAATGCGGTGCTGCTCTGGAAGCCTTCGGTGCCGGAGCTGCCTGAAGTGCCGCCGGCGGTCAAGGCTGAACCGGAGTACATGATTCCGTAAGCCGCGCGGAATACGGTCTTCGAATTGATCTGGAAGGCGAAGCCGGCGCGCGGCCCCCAGTTGTTGAGGTCGGTGGGAACCTGGCGGCGGTGATCGTTATCCTGGAAGACCCACGCGCCTTTGAGATTCGGGAAGGCGGCGACTTTGCCGGCGAGCGGCGATGGCGCATCCAGATCGAAATGGTTGAGGCGGTTGTAGCGCTCCGTGCGCGGGATGTCGGCATCCCAGCGCAGTCCGAAGTTGACGGTCAATTTGCGGCTGACCTTCCAATCGTCCTGCGCGAAGAAGCCTACGTACGGACTGGAGGTGGCGGCTGAGAAGCTGTGGCTGAGCGAGCCGCCGTTGTTGTTCGGCAGACCCAGCAGGAAGCTCGCGAAACCGAAGCCTTCGGTAGTAGGCGTGGTCACGTTGACCACGCGCACTGTCGGCGAATTGCTGAAGCCGAAGCTGCCGCTGGGCGTGCCGTACTGCGTGAAGTTCAACATCAGCTTGCGATACTCGAAGCCCGCTTTGATGGTGTGGTTGGCGACCACCTTGGTGACGTCGGAATGCAGAGTGTACGCATACGACTTGATATACAGGGCGGTGAAGCCGGCCTGGCCGAGGTTGCTCACCCCGGTGCCGCTGATGGTCGGAAACTCCAGGTTGTTCAGCGCCGCGACCGCATCCATCGACTTGGGGAAGCCCAGCGAACTCGGCAGGGTGCCGGTAGAGAACGGCAGACGCGAAACATCCTTGGCGCCGAAGCCCAGGTTGATGTTGACGATGGTGGTGGGGCTGACTGTGTACACCATATTGGTGGTGATGTTCGGGAAGGTGTTGGTGGACGGACCGTCGCCGATACTGGTGCCCACGTTGCCGAAGCCGTTGAACGGAGTGCTGGGGTTGTTGTCGTAGGAGCCGCGCGCGAACATGCGGAACTTGGAATTGAAATAGTGGTCGAGGCGGGAGTCGAACTTGTTGTCCGTGTTCTTGGATTTACCCTGCGTGGCGAAATTGTTGGCAAAGGTAAACGCGTTGGTCGGAACGTTGTTCGGGTTGGGCCAGTATTTGAGCAGATTGAGCGCTACGGGATCCATGCGGAATTTCGGAATCACGTTGCCGGGGAAGGGCGAGCGGATGTCGTTGGCGTCCACGGTGGTGGGGTCATAGATGGTGATGGCCTGGCCGGCGCCGTTCTTGAGCTGCGAGAAATCGCCGTCGCGCCACGCCTGAATGGGTACCGTGGCGGTGGGGGAACTGCTGCCCGGGTTGCGAGAGAATTGCTGGCTCCAGAAGATGAATGTCTTGTTGCGGCCATTGTAGACGCCAGGAATGATCACTGGCGCGCCGACATTGAAGCCGAAGACATTCTGCGAACAACAATTGGCGCGCTTCAGACCGTTGCGATTGTTGCCCCAGCTGTTGGCGTTAAGCGCCGGATTGCGGAAGTACTCGAAGAGGCCGAAGTGCAGATCGTTGGTGCCGCTGCGCGTGGCAACCGTGATCACGCCGCCGCCACTGCGTCCATATTCGGGCGCCAGCGAATTCTTGATGACCGTCAGTTCTTCCACGCTATCGATGACCGGAGTGTAGCCGCCGTCATTGATGCTGACGTTGTTTTCCGGCACGATCGCGGTGTTGCCATCGATCAGGATTTCACTGGACGCATTGCGGCCGCCGCTGATCCACGGAGTGGAACCGCCGCCCGGAATCACGCCCGGCGTAAGGGTGGCCAGAGCGAATGGATTGCGGCCGGTGGGCAGGTCGTGAATCAGCTTGGACGTAATGGTGGTGGAGGCGCTGGAGGTTTCGGTTTTGAGCTGCGCGACCTCAGCCTTGACTTCCACGGTGGTGGAGACTTCGCCGACTTTCAAGACCACGTCGAAGCTAACGGTCTGCTGGACATCCACTTTAATATCGTTAACAACGTTGCGCGAGAAGCCGATCTTTTCGACTGTCAGGCGGTAGTCGCCGGACGCGAGGTAGGGCTGCACGAAACGGCCGTCCGAATTCGTGATCAACGCCTGCTTTACACCTGTTGCCTGATTCTCGATGCTGATTTTGGCTTCTGGAACGGCAGCACCCGCGGGGTCTGCCACGTGGCCTTGCAGGGTTCCGGTGGGGGCCTGGGCGAATACGGCCAGACTCATCAATGTGATGGCGGTTGCAAGCGTTACACATCTGAATAGCAGATGGTGTCGCCTCGCTTTGACATGGGCGGCTACAGCACTGGACATGGGTGCTCTCCTCTGAATGGATTGGCGGGTGTAAAAGAATCCCCTCTAACGATGCTGAGTGACTATATGTCTCCTGCCCGGTGTGCACAACGGGTTACACCGTGGATCACCGTGTATGGTCGAATGGAATCAGCTGATTATGTTCCGGGAGTAACTGGACGTCGGTGCTGATTAATACCCTTCGAGGCTGATCGTTCGGACTCCCTGAGCTGCGCCAGCGGTATGGGTATCCTTGCGTTTTGCCACGGGACAGAGCAGAATCAAAGGAAGTTTGAATTCAGGGTGCTGTGAGTTCCATGTCGAAATCCGTTACAAGTGGACCTGAGGTTGGCGTGGCTCGCGATCCGGCTCCTCAGCCGGACGAAATCCGCCGTCAGCTTCAGCAAATTCTCGCGAGTCCGGTTTTCCACGGCAGCAAGAGGTGCCAGCAGTTTCTCGAATACGTTTGCATGAAGTCTCTGGCGGGCGAGGCTGGAGCTCTCAAGGAACGTACGGTGGCCGTGGAGGTATTCGGACGGCCGCCGCACATCGACCTCGGCGAAGACACCATCGTTCGCGTGGGTGCCCGCGAAGTGCGCAAGCGCCTGGCCCAATATTACGTGACGCCGGATGGCGCCAGTGCAGAAATCCGAATCGATCTGCCCTCAGGGTCCTACGCACCGGAGTTCCGCTACGTGGCGGCGATCGTGGAGAGAGAACCCACGGTTCCTGCGCGGCCCGTGCCGCCCGCCGCGCCCGCTCCCGCCGCCGAACCGGCGCCGCCCAGCCAGCAAGAGCCAGCGATCGCGGTGTCAGCCCAGGCTCTAAAGCGCCGTCAATTGATTCGATGGGGCAGCATCGTGGGAGGGTTAGCGCTGACCGCTCTGGTGGTCACGCGGTTGGCCGCGCCGGGTCCGAACGTTGATGCGTTCCTACGCTTCTGGGATCCCGTCCTGCGCAGTCGCGATCCCCTGCTGATCGCCATGGCGCACCCGATCGTCTACCATCCATCGGCGCGTGCGCTGAAGCTCAGTGAAAAGAATCTGCCGCCGCAGGAAATCCCCATGCAGCGGCCCATACAGGTCTCACCGAAAGATCTGGATGCTACCGATCTGGTGACGGTACAGAACCAGTATGTGGGCTTCGGCGACCTGGTAGCCTCCAACGAAGTGACCTCGATGCTGGCGCGCAAATCCCATGCGGTGAAGGTGCGCCTGGCGAGCAGCCTGGAATTTGCCGACCTGCGCAATGTGCAGACCCTGCTGATCGGCGCCGTTACCAATCGTTGGACGATGGAAATGCAGCAGACGTGGCGCTTCCGATTCAATTGGACGCCGGGCACGCGTACCGTGATTGTGGATTCCCAGGCGCCACCGGAATCCGGCCGCCAATGGTCGATCGTGGCGCAGGACGATGGGTCCGCGCCCGAGGATTACATTCTGGTCTGCCGCATACACAGCCAGTCCACCGGCGGATGGCTCTTGGTGGGCGCGGGCCTGAAGCAGTTCGGCACCGAGGCGGCGGGGCACTTGCTGGCCGACCCCGAGCAACTCGGCGCGATTTTGAGAACGCTGCCGGCTGGATGGGAAAACAAGAACCTCCAACTGGTGCTGCATGCCAAGGTGATCCGCAACACTCCGGCACTTCCGGACGTCGTCGCCTCTTACGTGTGGTGAGTTTTCAACTCACGGCACACAGACGACCAAGCGCCGCTTACTGATCTTTCTTTGCGTTGGTGGGGCGTTGGAAGCGGACCGGTTGCACGGGCTTGGTGCTTGCCATATCCACCATGGCCTGCACGATCTTGTCCTTCTGTGCCGCATCGGGTTTAAGCGCCCGGACCTTGCCGGCGCCGGGGACAAACTTCAGCGTGCCATCGTTCGCGACCATGACCGACCCCGCGTCAGAGAGTTGGAAGAAGCCGGAGTCCGGATGCACGGCGTAGTGCGCCGCGGCCAGATCGTGCGATGGCGTGTCGTACGGCATCGCCTGGAACGCGCGGTACGCATCCACCACGGGATGCGCGTCGGCCCATGCGAACTCCTTTGTGATGCTGGCGCCGGGGAAGGGCAGCGCTTCGCCGACTTCGTGTCCACAGAAGAACATGGGCGTGGGCCACTCGGCGAGCACTTTGCGCAGCGCCGCGACGTCCTGCTGCGGCGCGCCGGAATCCACAATCACGAGACGCTTGACGCGTTCCTTGTAGAGCTCCTTCGTGCCCAACAGGTCAAGCGATCTGGCAAGGTACGTCGCTGGCGCGCTGAGCACCATTACCGCCTCGGCGTTGAAGATCACGCCATTGCGCAACACGGCTTCGGCCATTGACGTATCGGTCACGCGGCGTATGGAGGTGGTGAATTGAACTTGTCCTTCTGGCGTTTTGCGTTCCAGTGCGGGCAGGAGGAACGGCTGGTCGGGCGGCAACGGGTCCACGGCCGCGAGTCCCACGGGTAGAGCGGAATTGGCATTCGGATTCTGGCCCGGGGTGAAGAACCTGGCGACGGTGTCGCAGAAGATCGCCGTCTTCAACCCGGCGCCGACCACGCAGACCGCGCCCATGCGCGATTCGCGCTTGCCCTGGAATGCGTACAGTTCCGCGAGTGCCAGCGCCGCGTCGGGACGCGACATGGAGGTGTTGTAGATGACGCCGATGGGCTGCCGGCCGCCGAAGGGATTCTGCATCGGCCGCGCCTAGCTTAGCGAGAGTCCGGCCAACCTGCCGGTGGAATCGCCGACGTGCTCGGGCCGCACTCCGACGCGCTCGATCATGGTGGCGAAGAGATTGGCCACCGGAGTCTCCCGCTGATAGATGATGTGGCGTCCGGGGCTGACGAAGTTGCCGCCGCGTCCGGCCAGTATCGTTGGCAGCTGGTCGTGCGTGTGCACATTGCCGTCGGAGAGTCCGCTGCCGTAAACGATCAGCGAATTGTCCAGCAGGTTGCCGTCGCCTTCCCTGGTGTTCTTCAGCTTGACCAGGAATTCGGCGAACAACTTCATGTGAAGCTCGTTGATCTGACGCACCTTTTCGAGCATCTGCATGTTGCCCATGTGGTGGGTGAGCGGATGGTGCCCGTCGGGAACGCCGATTTCGGGATAGGCGCGTGTTGAGCCCTCGCGGCCGATCATGATGGTGGAGATGCGCGTGATGTCGGCCTTGAAGGCGACCAGCATCATATCGGTCATCAGGCGGAAGTAGTCGGGGAATTCAGGCGGCACGCCGAAGGGCTTTTCGATGCCGGGATCGATCACCATGCCTTCCTTCTCGGCATGCTGCACCTGCTGTTCGATCTCGCGGACGGAGGTGAGGTATTCGTCCAGCTTGCGGCGGTCGGTACCGCCCAGCGTGGCTTCGAGTTTGTGCGTGTCGCCGATCACCTGATCGAGAATGCTGCGGCGCATGGAGAGGCGGCGGGCGTGGGCCTCGGGCGATTCCACGATGTCGTTGCCGAACAGACGTTCGAAAAGATTGCGCGGATCGGAGATGGGAGGCAGCGGCTGCGTCTCGGTCTTCCACGAGACGTTGTAGGCGTACGCGCAGGAGTAGCCGTTGTCGCAATTGCCGGCCTGTCGGATCTCTTCCAGTCCGATTTCAAGCGACGGGAGTTTGGTGAGATGCCCGTTGACGTTGGCGGCGAGCTGGTCGGGGGAGACGCCGAGTTTGAGATCCGCGCCGGCGGTGCGATAGACCTGCACGCCGCTCATGTAGGCGGCCAGCGCACGGCCATGATCGCCGGCGCCCACCAGCAGCGGACGGCCCCAATTGGCGGTGAGGTTGGAGAGCACCAGCACGTCTTTCTTGACGGCCTCCAGCGGCGCCAGAATCCCGGTCATGGGTCCCAACGCGCCTTCGGTAGCGGGGGTCCAGTGGCGCATGTCGATGCCATTCGGCGTGTAGAACCACGCCAGGCGCACCGGCGGCGCGGTCTTGGAATCGGCGAACGCCGGAGTCATGGCATCGAGGAACGGCAGTCCCATCGCCACTCCCATACCCCTCAAGAATGTGCGCCGCGGAAGCGCTTTACGGCTGACCATCATTTGCTTGTTACCCCCTCTGCTTTCCCTGCTGCCGTCGCGATTGCGGTGGCTTTCAAATCTCTGCCGCGCTGCTGGAACGGTGCGCTATGCACGATTCCCAGGACCAGCGCCTGCAAATTGTAATCCTTCGCCGCGGTCTGCCGGACCAGATCCCGCACGGTGCGGCGATCATACGGCTCGACTCCCCTGCCCAATGAGAATGTCAACATCTTCTCAGCCAGACAACGCGTGAACTCGGTCATGTTGTCCTTGAGCAGCGTCTTCATGGCGGCGGGGCCGTTGAAGGTTTTGCCGTTGGGGAACTCGCCGCTGGCATCCACCGGAAATTTGCCGTCCTGCGCGCGCCAGCGTCCGATGGCGTCGTAGTTCTCCAGCCCGAAACCGAGCGGGTCCATGCGTGCGTGACACGATGCGCAGACCGCGTTTGAGCGGTGCGCCTCCATCAATTGACGGCCGGACTTATTCACGCCCACCGCGGCTTCGTCCAGGGCGGGCACGTCGGCGGGCGGAGGCGGAGGCGGCGCGTTGAGCACGTTTTCCAAAAGATACTTGCCGCGCAGCACCACGGAAGTGCGCGTCGGATAGCTGGACACAGTGAGTACGCCTGCCTGCGTGAAGACGCCGCTGCGCTGATCGTTGCCGCCTTGCGCGGTAGCCAGGCCCACGCGGCGGAACTCATGGCCTTCGACGCCTTCGATGCCGTAGTGCTTCGCCAGCAGGTCGTTCAGGAACGAATACTTTCCATCGATGAAATCGCTGACCGGCCGGCCTTCGCGCAGGACGGATTCGAAGAACATTCGCGTTTCGGTGCGCATGGCGTCCTTCAACTCCGGGCCCCAGGCGGGGAAGAGTTTCGGATCTGGCTTCATGGCATCGAGGCTGCGAGTCTCCAGCCACTGTCCGGCGAAGTTGTCGGCGAACGCGCTGGATTTCGGGTCCGCGATCATGCGCTTCACCTGGGCGTCCAACGTCTCCCTCACGTGCAACTTGTTGGTTTCGCCGAGGCGCAGCAACTCGTCGTCGGGCATCGAGCACCACAGAAAATAACTGAGGCGCGATGCCAGGTCGAGATCGCTGATTTGGGTGCTTGCGCCTGGCTTGGGGTCGCGCTCGATTCGGAACAGGAACTGCGGCGAGACCAGCATCGCGGTGATGCCGAACTGCAGGCTCTGCGCCGGCGTGTAGCCCGCTTTGGCGGCCTTATCGTTGATCTGCACCAGGGCCGCGACTTCGGCCTTCGTGGCGGGACGGCGGTACGCGCGCCGGCTCAGCGTGGCGAGGATGGTATTGACGCAGGCCGCTCCGGATGCCGGATCGCAGGTCAGGACCTTTTTCTGCGAAGCCCTCGGTCCGGTGACAGGGAAGGGCCCCCCGATTTCGAAGGCATCCGGGAAGATGTTGCGATTGGCATTCGCCCGCGCATTCTCGGGGATCGCCTTGAGATCTTCGTCGTTGACGAACTCGGCGCGGAAGGTGTGCTCGCCGGCGGACAGGAACAGTTTGACCTCCTGGCTGCTGCGCTGGGTGGCGCCGCCCTGCTGGTTGACGGCGCTAATCTGCACCGGCACGCTGACCGATTTGGCCGGCTTGCCGTCCACCGAAATCACCAATTCCACCGGCTTGTCTTTAGCCCCGCGATGGCCCACGAGCAGGACGCGGACCATGTATTCGGCGTCATACTCCAGGATGTCCCCCATCTGGATGGCGCAGGCGGCGAGTTTGCGGACACGGTCGCGGCGCAGCAGGACGCCGGGTTTGGGGAGCGGATCGCCGCCCACCGCACGCGAGGCAATCTGCTCGGCCGACGAAAGGTACTTCTGCATCAGCGTGGGGGAGACGGTCAGGACGTCGCCGATATTGTCGAAGCCGTAGCCCGAATCGTCGGCCGGGAATTCTTCGTTCGCCTGGAAATCGACGCCCAGCAGGTCGCGGATGGTGTTGGCATATTCGTTGCGATTCAGGCGGTGGGCGGTGACGCGGCCGGGTTCCGGTTTGGTCTTGCTGTCGGCGCGCTCAAATTCGGAGTCGAGGTATTTGAGGAAGGCGGCGAGTTGGTCGGGGGCCGGCTTCGGCATGCCCTTGGGGGGCATCTCCCCGCCGCGCAGTTTGGCGGCGATTCGCTCCCACCCCTCGCGCCTGGCGGTGAGCGACCCGGCGTCCAGGAAGTGTGTGATGTCGAGTGCGCCCGAGGCCAGTTTCTCGTTGTGGCAGCCGCTGCAATTCTGACGCAGCAAGGGCTGGACGTCCTTCTCGAACCCGCTGATTTCGGCGGCGCAGGCAATCCCAGAGCCAAGACCTGGGAGCAAAAGCATAGCCCAGGCAAATCTTTCGATAGTTCGGGGGTTGGGTAGTGTCATAACCGCGGGAGGTGAAACAAATCTATCACGTAATTTCGGAGTCCGGCAGGGCGGATACCGTGACACACCTGGGATTACACGGTGTACAAGTACCGGAAATCAGAGGGTTAGCGGTGTAAGGTCTGAGATTCTCCTTGCTCAGGGAAAATTGCAATGATAGAATCCGCTCCAGCATTGCTGTCGCCGGCTCGCGAAGCGGCGTCATTCCAGGGGCGGGTTCACAAGTGTTTTGGGCACAAGAGTCGAAAACCATATTTGTTTCCCAGCCTGGAGCCGCGCTTTTCCCGCGCGACCTAAACGGTTCAGTTAGTTTGCCGGGCACTATGATGTGTCCACGAAAGAGGAACGTATGACGCAAC
>JBDTPR010000009.1:0-32233 GCA_039932635.1 Candidatus Solibacter sp. | reverse complement strand
GACGCGCGCCATGGGCGACGTGCACCCGCTCGGGAATCCGCACTACTGGTTGAATCCCGAGAACGGCCGCCGCATGGCCAAGGCGCTCGCCGACCGGTTCAGCAGCATGCAGCCCGAGAGCGCGGCGAAATTCGCGCAACGCTACGACGCCTTCGACAAGAAGCTGACCGAAGCCGAGAAGGGCTGGGCGGCCAAGATGGCGCCTTACAAGGGACGCAAAGTGATCACGTATCACCGCTCGTGGCCGAATTTCTGCGACTTCTTCGGCATGGTGGTGGCGGATTACGTGGAGCCGAAGCCCGGCATCCCCCCGACTCCGGCGCACACGCTGGACCTGATCAACCTGATGAAGCGCGAGAGCATCCATCTGATTCTGGTGGAGCCTTACTTCGATTTGCGCACGCCCAATTCGATCGCTTCTCAAGTGGGAGGCCAGGTAGTGGTCCTCATGCCCTCGGTGGGCGGCAATAAAGAGACGCCCAGCTACTTCCAGTTGTTCGATTACGATATCAACCTGCTCGCCGGCGCATTTTCGAAGATCAAATAGAGACCACGATGGATACACTTTCTTTTCTCCTCGCGCCGTTCATCGCCAGTCTGATTCTCACCGGAATCCACGCGTATTTAGGTGTGCACGTGGTGGAACGCGGCGTCATTTTCGTGGATCTGTCGCTCGCGCAGATCGCGGCGCTGGGCACGACCATCGCGGTGCTCTACGGGATCGAGCCGCATTCCACCGGCGCTTATGTGGTCAGCCTGATCTTCACCTTCATTGGCGCGGCGGTGTTCTCCACCATTCGCGGGCGGCAGGTGCGGATTCCGCAGGAAGCAATCATCGGCATCTGCTACGCCGTGGCCAGCGCCGCGGCGATTCTGGCCATGAGCAAATCGGCCGAACAGACCGAGCACCTGAAAGAAATGCTGGTGGGCAACATCCTTACCGTGTCGTGGTTCGAAGTGGCCAGGACGGCAGCGCTATACGGCGCCATCGGCTTGTTCCATTACATCTTCCGCAAGAAATTCCTGGCGATCTCAATGGATGCGGTGAAGGCGGAGGCCGATGGTATCAATACGCGGCTGTGGGACTTCCTCTTCTACGCGTCATTCGGTTTCGTGGTGACGTCGAGCGTGGCCATCGCGGGCGTGCTGCTGGTATTCTGCTACCTGATCGTGCCCTCGGTGGGCGCCATGCTGTTCTCTAAGAAGATCGGCACCCGGCTGGCAATCGGCTGGACGATGGGGACGGTGGTGTCGGCGATTGGCGTGTACCTTTCGTTGAAAATCGATCTGCCCACCGGTGCGACCATCGTGTGCACCTTCGCAATGGTGCTGATTGCGATGGCGCTGGTACGGCAGTTCTTCGTACGCTCCGCCGCCTAACGCTCAAAGCGGCGGCGCGTCGTTGCCGCCGAACGGTGGGGTGTTGATCATCGACAGCAGCAGGCACCCCACCACTGCGGCGCACAGGCAGTAGACAATCCACATGCATAGGTAGAAGCACGTGGACAGCCAAGCGCCGCAACCGTGACATAACGAACCTTGTCTTGTGGGGCAGAATTCATTCTGCGTACCGACTTCAGTCGGCCGAAGGCCGGAGGGCTCAGGCCCCAAAGGCATCTTCGAACGCGGCGACTTTAGCCAGCCTGCGCTTGTGCCGTTCCGCACCCGAGAAGCGTGCCGCCACATAATCCCGCACCACTTCCACTGCGAGTTCCGGCCCCACGACGCGCGCTCCCAGGCAGAGCACATTCACATCGTCATCCTCCACGCACTGGCGCGCCGAGAAACTATCGTGGCAGGTGGCGGCGCGGATCCCTTTAAACTTATTGGCCGCCACGCAAGCACCGGCGCCGCTGCCGCAGATCAGAATCGCCCGCTCGGCCTGCCCGTGCAGCACGGCGAGCGCCACGGCCTTCGCGTAATCCGGATAATCGACCGCCTCGGTAGAGTTGGTGCCGAGATCGGTCACCTCATGTCCCTCTTTGCGCAATTGATCCATTACGCGGGCTTTCAGCGCTACGCCCGCATGGTCTGACGCCAGCACCAGCTTCATAGCCCCAGGATAACGCCGTTGCGCACAGCCTCCGGTGCGTGGTACGTACTCAATAGTGCGTGCTTTACTCTTTCTCTTGCTCGCGGCTGCCGCAACTTGCGCCGCGCAGCCGTCGGCGGGTCTAACGGCGGTGATCAAGGACGAATCCCATCGCAGCCAGGCGATGGGCTCGGCGCGCGCCTATCGGGTCTACCTGCCGCCTGCCTACGCCACCGCGAAGACCACCCGCTACCCGGTGATCTACTGGCTGCACGGATACGAGCCGGAGAATGAAGCCCGCGATGCCGCCATTGCCGCATGGGTCGGCACCCATGCCGTGATCGTGGTGGATTCGGGCCCGGCCGACACCACCGGCACTTTCCCGCTCTACTTCCCTGAATTAGTGGAGCAGGTGGACCGGACACTCCGCACTACCCGCCGACCGCGCGCATCGCGGCGTGACAGGGTCGGGTGCGGGCGCCTACCTGGCGATCTGGCAGGCGGCGAAAGTGCCCGATCTGGTGGGCAGCGCCTCGAGCTTCGGCGGACCCACCGAGGCGGCCACCGGTCCGCGGGATTTCGAAGTCAATTGCGCGCTGAGCGACATCTTCCACACCATCGAGGGAGTACGCGTGAAGCAGGCAGCGGCGGCCGCTCCCATCGCCGAAGTCCTGGGCTTCCATCTCGACGCGTTCGCCCACGCGCTGCCCAAGCCCGCGTCGTTCAGCCACTTCGACCCGTACCCGAACTTCGGAATCTGGAACTGGGAAGTGGTGTCAGACCGCCGCCAGCCGGCCTTCACGCTGCTGGAAAACGTGTCGGGCAGCGGGTTCCGTTCCGTGGTCCGCGAGTGGATCCCCGGCGGCGCCGCGCTGGCCACCGTCAAGCTCTCCGTCACTTCGCCGGCGCTTTACAGGCCGGGCGTGATCTACCCCGTGACCTACGTGCGGTTGCGCGACGGCAAGGTCCGGCAGGCGCCGCAGAAGGCCGATGCGCGCGGGCGGCTGAGCTTCGATGTGGAGGGCGACGCGTACGAAATCGGCGTCGGCGCCGCGCCGCAGATCACGCTGGCGAGCTTCGAAATTGCCGGCACGGGTTGGGCGGCGGCGGGCCAACCGGTGCAGGCGCGGCTACGGTTCCTGAATAAGGGCGGCGCCCGCTCCGCCACGGCGTTGCTGAAATGGGAGAGCCCCACCTCCGGCGTCAAATTCAACGCGCCCTCGGCGCGGCTGCCTGGCCTGACGCCGGGCGAAAGTGTCGCCATCACGGTGACGTTTACGGTGGACCACGCGGCCGTGGGGGGAGTCCGGGTGGTGGCCGCCAACGGGGAGGCCAGTCAATACGCGATCGATATTCCGGTGTACCCCGCGGCCGCGGCGTTCACCGATTACCGGATCGCCGACGGGCTGACGCTGGCGCCTTACACGCGAGCGCTGGGCGAGGGGAATCGCGATGGCCACGCGGCGCCAGGCGAGAGCTTCGCCGTGCTGCTGCCCGATGGTGGAGCGCTGCGCGCCGCCGAACTCATCACCAACGATCCGTGCGTGGATAACAGCGTGCGAATCAGCGAAGGCAGCACGCCCATCTCGGTGCCGTCGATTCGCGCCAATTGCGAACCTGGGCACCGCATACACATGCTGGCGCGCGTGGGGCTGAACTACTTTGCGGTGGAAATTCCCGTCTGGTATAGGAATCCGTAAGAAAAGGTACATCGGAGGCGAGCCATTCCGGCCGCGGATTACGATTGCTTATTCGAATGGCTTTTTTCACTTCCGGGTTAAAGTTCCGACCCTCTTACGCCGATTATCTTAGTGTGGTCACCGCGGAGGAGTACGAGCAGCGCGAAATTCAGCTCAATCGCTTCAAGCGCCTGATTGGCGAATTGTTGCGCGGCCAGACTGCGCGCAACGCCTTCGCCCCCTGGGAGATCGAGCTTCTGATGGATTTCGACGCCTGCGAGTTGCCGTCGCGGCGTAGGGTTGAGATTATCCGGCAGTATCAGCGGGCGGTGGAGAGGCAGATGCAGAGTGGAGTGGGTCCGCCGATGAAGCTGTCGCAATTTTTGGTAATCCGCGAAAGGCGGCGCACCGGAATTACGTAAGCACGACGCGGCGCCCATCCACACGATAGGTGCCGGCGAGCACGATCCCGATCGCGTGGGAGTAAATTCGGTGTTCCTCGTCCAGAATGCGCGCGGAAAGTTCCGCCTCCGTGTCGTCATCACGCACCGGGACGGCCGCCTGGATAACAATCGGGCCGGCGTCCAGATCCTCGTCGACGAAATGGACCGTGCAGCCGGTGATCTTGACGCCATGCGCCAGAGCCTGATGCTGAGCGTCCAGCCCGGGGAAAGAAGGCAATAGCGAGGGATGGATATTCAGGATGCGATTGGAAAATTCGCGAATGAAACCGGCGCTCAGGAGGCGCATGAAACCGGCCAGACAGACCAGGTCAACTTGATGTTTGCGTAGCTCGGCGACCAGCAGGCGGTCGTAAATCTCGCGGTCCATGCCCTTGGAAGGCAGGCAGACGGCATTGAGGCCGCGTGCGCGGGCCGCTTCCAGTCCGGGCGCTTCCGCCCGGTTGGAAATCACCACGGCGATCTCCGCATCGAGAATGCCATCCGCGATGTTCCGGGAAATAGCTTCGAAATTCGAGCCCCTTCCGGAGATCAGGATTCCCAGGCGTCTCAAACGTACTCCACACGCGGGCGTCCGCGCTTCTGTTCCACCACGCCACCGATGCGAAACGGCGTTTCGCCGAGTTTGTGGAGCACCGCTTCCGCCTTGGCCGCGCCCTTGGCCGGCACGGCGAGAATCATGCCGACGCCCAGATTCAAGGTGCGGCGGTAATCGTCCTCGGGAATGTCGCCGATACAGCGCAGCACCTCGAACAGCGCGGGGATCTTCCACGACGCGGTGTCGATGGTCACGCCGAATTCCTTGGGCAGCATGCGCGGCGTATTGTCGGTGATGCCGCCGCCGGTGATGTGTGCCGCGGCGCGCAGCAGTTTGGCATCCATCAGCGCACGGATCGGCTTCAAATAGCTGCGGTGCACGGCCAGCAGCGCGTCGCCAACGGTCGCGCCGACCGCCGGGAGCAGGGTCTTGGGACCGTAGCCCGCAACCTCGAACAGGAGCTTGCGAGCCAGCGAGTAGCCATTGGTATGCAGCCCGGTGGAGGGCAGGGCGAGCAGCACATCGCCGGCGCGTATGGTCTTGCCGGTGAGCAGTTCGCTGCGCTCGGCGACGCCCACGATGAAGCCCGCCAGATCGTATTCATCGGCCGAATAGAGACCGGGCATCTCGGCAGTCTCACCACCAATCAGCGCGCAGCCATTCGCCTTGCAGCCGCGCGCGATCCCGCTGACCACCTGGGCAGCCACATCGGCATCGAGGTGGCCCACGGCGAAGTAATCCAGGAAAAAAAGCGGTTTGGCGCCCTGCACGGCGATATCGTTGACGCAGTGGTTGACCAGATCTTCGCCTACCGTGCCGTGGCGGCCGGTCAGGAAGGCCACTTTGAGCTTGGTCCCCACGCCGTCGGCGGAACTGACCAGCACGGGCTTGCGGTAGCCGGCCAGTTGGTACATGGCGCCGAAACTGCCGATTTCGGTCAGCACGCCCGGCGTGAAGGTGGCCTTGGCGAATTTCTTAATGGAAGAAACGGCGCGGTCGGCCTCGTCGATATTCACGCCCGCATCACGGTAGCGAATTGGTTTTTTTGTGGACAAATCCCAGTATACGGCGTAAAATTCGTCCAATAGTGGGCACCCCCGTTGCGTAACCATTAGTACAAACGAAGCGCCCTAACCACCCTGAACTGAATGTCATTATGAGAAAACCTGTCACAACGCTATTTGTGTGTTGTGCGTTGGCCTTTGTTCCCACACTGCCGGCTCAATCGCATCCGGCAATGGCCATACGCAACGCGAAGATTGTACCCGTGTCCGGGCCGGTAATCGCCAAGGGCACGATCGTGGTCCGTAACGGCCTGATTGAAGCGGTCGGCGAAAACGTTGCGGTTCCCGCCGACGCCATGCTGGTGGAGGGCGAGGGCCTCACCGTCTATCCCGGCCTGATCGATGCCCTGAGCACCTGGGGCCAGTCAGGCGCGGCAACCACGGCCGCGGCAGGACGCGGCGAACGCGGAGCCACCACCACTGCGACACCGGCAGCAGCCGTCGCGACGTTCGCGGCGCCTCCCGCCCGCGGACCGGAAGACCGCCCGCAGACCACCAGTTGGGTGAAAATCGCGGACGAGGTTTCTTCCACCGATCGCCGCATCGAAACCGCACGCGCGGCCGGCTTCACCACCGCCGTCACGTTTCCCACGCGCGGCATCTTCGGCGGGCAGGGCGCGGTCATCGACCTGATTACCGCCGATAAACCGGGCGAGATGATCGTCTCGTCGCCGGTGGGCCAGTACATCGCTCTCGGCGGCGGCGGACGCGGTCAGGGGCGCGGTTTCCCCTCCTCGGCGATGGGCTACATCGCCTACGTCCGCCAGATCTATCTCGACGCAGAGCACTACAAGCTCGTCAAAGATGCCTACGCGAAGAATCCTGTCGGCATGGCGCGCCCCGAATACGACCGCGCCCTGGAAGGCGTGCTCGATTCGCCGCGCATTCTGCTGCCCGCCAACCGCCTGGTGGAAATCGATCGCATGCTCCATTTGGCAGCCGATCTCAAGCAGCCCGTGCTGCTCTACGGCGGGCGCGAATCCTTCCGCCCCGAAGCCGCCGCGCTGCTCAAGAAATACAACCAGCCGATCCTCCTGAGCATGAAGTGGCCGGAAGCCAACCGCGACGCCGACCCCGACGAGATGGACAGCATGCGCACCCTGGAGACGCGCGACAAGGCCGCCGAGGCCCCCGCCGTGCTGCAAAAGGCCGGCGTAAAATTCGCCCTGTACTCCGACGGGCTCGACGCCGCGCGCGATCTGCAGCGCGCCGTCAAGAAGGCGCTGGATAACGGACTCTCGCGTGAAGACGCGCTCCGCGCCCTGACGCTTTCCCCCGCCGAAATCTTTGGCGTAGCCAATCGCCTGGGCTCCATCGAGAAGGGGAAAATTGCCAACCTCGTGGTCACGCGAGGGGATATCTTCGACGACCGCACCAAGGTGGAAATGACGCTCGTGGATGGCAGGAAATATGTGCCCACGCCGGAGGCTCCGCCCATGGGCGGACGCGGCGCGGCCACCGACGGACCGGGGGTACAGTGACTATGAAAAATTCTCTACTTGCAGCTCTCCTGGTGGCGGCGCCCCTGTGCGCGCAGACTTACGTCATCAAGAATGCCACCGTGATGACCGTTTCCAAGGGCACCTTCAAGGGCTCGATCCTGGTGAAGGATGGCAAGATCGCCGAGGTCGGCGAGAAGGTCATGGAGCCTCAGGGGGCGAAGATTATCGACGCTTCCAATCAATACGTGATCCCCGGCATTATCGATTGCCACTCTCACATCGCGGTGGACGCCATCAATGAAGGCAGCGTCAGCGTCTCCTCCATGGTGGATATGCGGGACGTGATCAATCCCGAGGACATCGCCATTTACCGCGCGCTGGCCGGCGGCGTGACCACGGCGAACATTCTGCACGGCTCGGCCAACGCCATCGGCGGCAAGACGCTGCCGCTCAAGATGCGCTGGGGCAAGACGGCCGAAGAGATGATTTTCGAAGGCGCCACGCCGGGCATCAAGTTCGCGCTCGGCGAGAACCCCAAGCGCGCCGGCAACCCCACCGGGCAGGCCATCAACGGCCAGACGGCGCGCTATCCCGCCACCCGCATGGGCGTGGAAGACGTGATCCGCGAGGCGTTCAACAACGCCAAAGCCTACAAGGCGGAATGGGATGCGTGGGAGGTCAAAAAGACCGGCATTCCGCCGCGCAAAGATCTCCAGATGGAGGCGCTCAAAGAGGTGCTGGAGGGCAAACGCTACGTGCACGCGCACTCCTACCGCGCCGACGAAATCCTGATGCTACTGCGCGTCGCCGACGATTACGGCTTCAAGATTCGCACCCTCCAGCACGTGCTGGAAGGCTACAAGGTCGCCAAGGAAATCGCCGCGCACGGAGCCGGCGCGTCCACCTTCAGCGATTGGTGGAGCTACAAAGTAGAGGCGTTCGACGCCATCCCGTACAACGCAGCCATTATGCAGAAGAAGGGCGTACTGGTCAGCCTGAACAGCGACGATGCCGAACTGATGCGCCATCTCAACAGCGAGGCCGGCAAGGCCGTGAAGTACGGCGGACTCAGCGAAACCGAAGCCCTGGCGATGGTCACGCTCAATCCCGCCAAGCAGCTTGGCATCGACAATCGCGTGGGCTCGATCGAAGTCGGCAAGGATGCCGACCTGGTGATCTATGACAAGTTTCCGCTCTCCGATTACGCCAAGGTGCAGAAGGTGCTGATCGATGGCAACATCTATTTCGATCGCGATAACGAAATCAGCGGGCGCGGCGCAAAACAGGCCGAAAAGCAGAAGCTGATCGATAAGGAAAAACAGAATCGCGCTCCGCAGGGCGTGACTACCAGGAGGGGCGGACAGTGAGATTGCTCGGGATTCTATTGGGCTGCAGCGTCGCGCTTGCGGCCGATACGGTGGTCATCCGCAACGTGGATGTCTATCCCGTCAGCGGCGCGGAAATGAAGGGCGTGTCGGTGGTCATCACCGAAGGCAAGATCGCCGATATCGGCGCGAAGATCATCCCCGCCAAGGGCATGCGCGTGATCGAGGGCAAGGGACTGCGCGTGTATCCCGGAATGATCGATTCCGGCACCGAGCTGGGCCTGAGCGAAGTTCCGGCGGTGCGCGAGACGGTGGACACGGGCGAGATCGGCGAGTTCATGCCGCAGCTGCGCGCGCTGAGCGCGGTCAACCCGGAGAGCGAGCACTTCCCGGTGGTCAGGGTCAACGGCATCACCAGTGTGATGACGTTCCCGTCGTCGGGCGGCGGCGGCGGTGGCGGCGGACGCTTCGGCGGCGGCGATCGCCAATTCATTTCGGGACAGGCGGCGCTGATCCACACCGACGGCTGGACCTGGGAAGATATGGCGATCGACCGCAGCGCGGCCGTGCATCTGATTTTCCCGACGCTCGGCGGACGCGGTGGACGCGGCGGCGCGGTACCGGATTCGATTCTCGACTTGATCCCCGGCGGCGGTGGCGCCACCGGCTTCACGGCGTCAAAGCGCACCTACGACGGCCAAGTCGCGAAGATCACCGAGTTCTTCGAAATGGCGCGGCAGTATCAGAAGGAGCGGGCCGCGAAGCTGCCGGGCTTCAAGCCGGTGCTCAAGCTGGAAGCCATGATGCCGATTCTGGAAGGCAAGGTGCCGCTTGCGGTTTCGGCGGCGCGCGCCAGCGTAATTCACGACGCCATCTCGTTCGCCGAGAAGCAGAAGATCAAGATCGTGATTCTGCAGCCGCGCGATATCGCCAAGGCTGGTCCCGAACTCAAGGCGAAGAATGTCCCGGTGATTCTGGGCCGTGTCCTCGCGCTGCCGCAGGAAGAAGACTCGCCTTACGACGGCGCCTTCACGCAACCCGCCGAGGCCTACAAAGCGGGAGTGAAGTTCGCCTTCGGCACCTTCAACAACGAATTCGTGCGCAACCTGCCCTACCAGGCAGCCACCGCCGTCGCGTTCGGACTGCCCTACGAAGAAGCGTTGAAGGCCGTAACGGTCAACGCCGCGCAAATCTGGGGGCACACTGAAATCGGCGTCGTGGAGAAGGGCAAAGTGGCAGACCTGATGGTGACCACGGGCGATCCGCTGGAAATCTCTACTCAAATCAAGTACCTCTTCATCAAGGGCAAGGAAATCCAGCTGGTCAACAAGCAGACCCGCCTATACGAGAAGTACATGTCCCGCCAGTAGCACCGCGACCCGGGAGGAGGAGCACAACTATGGCCTGGGCGCTTTCTCCGAAGTGCTCGCAGATTTGTGGTGTTGTGGGGCGGACTTCAGTCTGCGCACCGGCCCGAAGGCCGGAAGGTTCCGTAGTTTCCGGGGGCAGTCCGTCGGCCCATCCCACTTAGTTGTGTGACAATCGAACCTTGAAGCTGGCGATTATCGGGTATGGGAATGTGGGGCGCGCGCTGGTGCGCCTGCTGCGCGCAAAGCGGCGCGAGTTTCCGTTTGTCGTAACGGGGATTCATACGCTACACCACGGGACGGCGGTGGACCCGCGCGGCCTGCGCGCGGAAACGCTGGAGGCGTCCGACTTCGGTCCGCGGTCGGAAAGTGTCGAGGCGTTCCTGGACGCCGCGCGCGCGCAAGTAGCTGTCGAACTCACCACGCTGAATCCTTCCACGGGCGAGCCAGCGACGGGGCACATCCGCGCCGCGATCGCGCGTCGCATGCATGCGGTGACCGCGAACAAAGGTCCGATCGCCCATGCCTACGCGGCGCTGCGCGATGAAGCCGCATCGGCGGGCGTTGCATTCCGCTTCGAATCGAGCGTGATGGATGGCGCGCCAGTTTTCAATCTGTGGCGCCACACCATGCCGGGCGTCAAGGTGATGGGCTTCACCGGCGTCCTGAACTCCACTTCGAAGATCGTGATCGAGACGATGGAGCGCGGCGGCAGTTTCGAAGCGGGGCTGTCGGAGGCGCGGCGCATGGGGATCACAGAGGCCGACGGCGCCTACGATGTGGAAGGCTGGGACTCGGCGGCCAAGACCGCGGCCCTGGCCAACGTACTCATGGACGCGCACACCACGCCGCATCTGGTGACCACGCGCGGCATCACGCGGCTGACGCCGGAGCGCATGGCGGAGATTGCGTGCGACGGCAAGACGGTCCGCCTGGTGAGCCGTGCGCGCCGCACACGTGGAGGCATCTCACTGCGGGTACGCGCCGAAGTGCTGGAGCGCGGCGACCTGCTGGCGTGCACGCCCGGCACCAGCAATCTGATCCTCTTCCACACCGACCTGATGGGCACGTTCGGCACGGTGTCGATCGACCCGGGAGTGGAGCAGACGGCGTACGGCGTCTTCAGCGATCTGGTAAGTTTGCGGCAGGCATAATCGGCAGAAGTTGTGGGGCAGGTTGGCAACCTGCGGCGGGTTGGACCCGCAGGAATCCCCTGTAAACCGAGCAGGCGCCGGTTGACAACCGGCGCGCAGGATACCATCCTGCCCCACAATTAATGCAGCCTGTTCGGCCTCGGCAGGCGATAATCGACAGATATGAAGAGGGAGGCCTACGCCGCCGCGCGCACCGCATCACCCGCGGTCTACGAGTACTTTACCCGCCGCCTGGCGCAAGCCGATGGAAGTGAGCGCCTGGCGCCGCCGCCCTCGGCGGAGGCCATCGAAGGGCTGATCGACGCGGCATTCTGGGCGAGCCTGCTGAAGGTGGAGGGATATGTGCCGCGGATCTCGCTGGCCTTCCTGGCGCCCGAGGACTCCGAAGATGCCATGCGCTTCGAACGTCCGCTGGCGGTCGCAGCCGGTGCCTTGATGCGGGTGGCGCCCGCGGTGGAGCGCCCCGGCGTGCATCTGGGCGTGTCCTATGAGGGGGGAGAACTCGTCGTGTGGGGCACCACGCGCGCGATCCCGAAGTACTGTTTCGTGCTGGAAGTTTCCGCGCCCGGCTTGCTGGTGGTGAAGCATCACAGCGGCGAGGAGGCCGGCAAATTCGTCAACGTGGCGGTGCTGGAAGGCGACACCATCAAGATCGTGGACGAGTTAGCCTCGACGCAGCCGGAGTGTCCGGCACTGGTGACCTCGCTCTTGGGCTTCGCGTCGCCGGCCTCCTGGACGGACTCGCTGAATGTGTTGGTGCAACTCGCGGTGTCGATACGGGCGCACGGCCGCGGCGGGTGCCTGCTGGTGGTCCCGGCGGAAAACGAGGAGTGGCGGGAATCCATCGTGTCCCCGATCGGGTACGCGGTGACACCGGCGTTTACAAAACTCGCGGAGTTGAGCGCGCTCGAGCCCGAGGCCGACGTGGGGGAACTGACGCGCACGGTGGATTGGATCGCCGGGCTCACCGCGGTAGACGGCGCGACGGTAATGAACAAGCGCTACGAACTACTCGGCTTCGGCGCCAAGATCACGCGGCGGCGCAAATTCGCACTGGTGGAACAGGTGATGGTGACGGAACCGGTACAGGGCTCGCCGAAAGCGCTGGTGCACCCGGAGGAATTGGGCGGCACGCGTCACCTTTCGGCGGCGCAGTTCGTGCACGATCAACGCAGCGCCATCGCGCTGGTGGCGTCGCAGGACGGGCGCTTCACGATTTTCGAGTGGTCGCCGTGCGACCAGATTGTGCACGCGCATCGCGTGGAGGCGTTGTTGCTATGAAGCATGGCTGGATGACCCTGGCCGCGTTCGGGATGGGCTGCGCGGTGCTGGCGATGGCGCAGGCGCCGCCCGCCGATCAATTCACGGGCCGCCCCAGGGTGGCGATCCTCAGCGATATCGGCAATGAGCCTGACGACCAGATGTCGCTGGTGCGCCTGCTGGTGTATTCCAATCAGCTCGATATCGAAGCGCTGGTGGCGACCACCTCCGTGTGGCAGAGGGCGGCCGTGCATCCGGAGACGATGCGCACGCTGGTGGAGGCCTACGGCAAGGTGCGGGCGAACCTGCTGCTGCACGCGGCGGGCTGGCCGGAGGCGGGCGATTTATTGGCCCGCGTGTATTCTGGGCAGACGGGCTACGGGCTGGCGGGGACCGGCGCGGGGAAGACTTCAGAAGGGGCGAAGGCCGTGATCCAGGCCGCCGACCGGGACGATCCGCGGCCCTTGTGGGTCTGCCTGTGGGGCGGCGCCAATACTCTGGCGCAGGCGCTGATCGAGGTGCGCGCGACGCGCAGCGCGGCGGATTTACAGCGCTTCGTAAGCCGCTTGCGCGTCTACTCGATCTCCGATCAGGACGATGCTGGCGCATGGCTCCGCCGCGAGTTCCCGCAGCTTTACTACATCGCGATTCCCTCCACCCAGGGGAGCGACGAATACTATTACGCGACGTGGACCGGCATCAGCGGCGACGTCTATTACCGCAACTGCGGGGGCGCGGACCCACGCACCGTAACCAATGAGTGGCTGGAGACGAACATCCGCGCGAAAGGGCCGCTGGGGAAAGTGTATCCGAAATTCGCCTTCATCATGGAGGGCGATACACCCTCGTTTCTCGGACTGCTGGATAACGGTTTGAACAGCTTCCGGCGTCCCGATTGGGGCGGCTGGGGCGGGCGCTACGTGTGGCGGACGCCGCGCGGCGAATCGCACGCCATGTGGACGCAGGGCGGCGACATGTTCTCGCGCATCTCGTCGCAGGACACGGTGCGCGGCGCCGACGGGCGGGAGGTAACCAGCGATCAGGCGACCATCTGGCGGTGGCGTGAGGCCTACCAGCACGATTTCGCGGCGCGCATGGATTGGACCGTCGAGGATTTCGCGCACGCCAATCACAATCCCGCAGTGAGCGTGAATGGAGACAAGTCGACGGCGCCCGTGGTGATCGATGTCGAGGTCGGGAAGCCGGTGACGCTGGATGCCGGCGCGACTCGCGATCCCGACGGCCAGCGCCTGCACTTCCACTGGTTCCACTACATGGAGGCGGGGACTACGGGGTCGAGTGCCGCGGCGATCGAGATTGCCGGAGGCGAGACGGCAAGGGCTGTGGCGACGGTCACGTCGGCGTGCCGGCCCGCCTGGCTGCCGGGCCGTCCGTGTCCAGCGACGGGCGTAGGGCACGTGATTCTGGAAGTCACGGATGAAGGCACGCCGCGGCTGACGTCGTACCGGAGGGTGATTCTGAATGTGCGCGCGCCCGCGCGTTGAACCTGGCCCGATGGCAGCGGGCTTCGACGGGCCTCATCTCGCGCACTCTCCAACTGCCCGGCGAGCAAGTCAAAGCGCAGGTGACGCACGTTGGTGCAGGGTTCGGGGCTCCAGAATTCCCAAGCCGGGCGCGGACGCGAGCGGCATCAGTGTAGCCATCCTTCCGTAGCCTATTGGCCACTCCGGTGCAAAACAATCCCAAACCAAGCCACTTGCTCATGAACTGGTCGCGATCTTACGAATCTGCCTCGCCGAATTGGCGTCATAATACGGAAGTGCGCGGCAACTTGGCCCGCGACTTCGACTTTGAATCTGCGAGTGATCACGGCAAAACCCAAGGAGGAGCAATGAGTTTGCTTTGGATGTGCGTCATCGGCCTGATCGCCGGTGCGTTAGCGAAACTGATTATGCCCGGCAGGGATCCCGGAGGCATACTCATCACCATGCTGCTTGGCATAGCAGGCGCGGTTGTCGCCGGATTCCTGGGACGCGCTTTGGGCTGGTACACGGAGGGCGAGGGCGCGGGCCTGATCATGTCGGTGGTGGGCGCGATCGCGTTGCTCGCGGTGTATCGCATGGTCAAGAAGACGGCCTGAATATCTGCCGGCCGGCGTACTCAGGTCCGTGCGCAGGGTGTTATCCTCTGGGCGGTGGCGGTCGTGCGAGGCCGCATCCAACCGATCATCTGCCTTTTGATAGCTGAGAGGATTACCCTGTGAAAACCGTAAGAGCTACCGTCATTCTACTAGGCGTTTCGCTGTGCGCCGCCGGCCTGCACGCCGCCGAAGGCATGTGGATGCCGCAACAGATTCCTCAAATGGCCGCGCGCCTCAAAGCCCTGGGATTCACGGGCGACCCGAAGGCGTTTGCCGACCTTTCCGGACAACCCATGGGCGCGATCGTGTCGCTGGGCGGCTGCACGGCCTCCTTCGTGTCGCCGGACGGGCTCATCGTGACCAACCATCACTGTGTAACCGGCGGACTGCAATTCAATTCCACGGCGCAGCGCAATCTTCTCAAAGATGGCTATCTGGCGAAGACTCGCGCCGATGAACTGCCCAACGGCCCCGGGTCGCGCGTGTACGTGACCTCCAAGGTCACGGAGGTGACCAGCGCAATCACCGGCAACATCGACGCGAAGGCTACCGACCGTGAGCGGTACGACGTGATCGAACGCAGGATCAAGGAACGCGTTGGCGCCTGTGAGAAAGGCGGGCAGCGCTGCAGCGTGTCGTCGTTCTTCTCCGGCTTGAAATATTTCGAGATCGTGCAGACGGAGATCAAGGACGTGCGGCTGGTTTACTCGCCCCACGACGGCATCGGCGTATTCGGCGGCGAGACCGACAACTGGCGCTGGCCGCGGCACACCGGCGACTGGAGTTTCCTGCGCGCCTACGTCGGCCCCGATGGCAAGCCCGCTGCCTACTCCAAGGACAATGTGCCCTTCAAGCCGAAGCACTGGCTCAAGGTCTCCACGGCAGGCAGCAAGCCGGGCGACCTGGTGTTTGTGGCCGGCTACCCGGGACGCACGCAACGCCACCAGACGTACGCGCAGGTGAAGGAGACCACCGAGTGGAGCATGCCTCGCTCGATTCGCCTGGCGCAGGAACAACTCGCCATTATCGACCTACTGGTCAAACAGGATAAGGCGCTCGCGCTGAAGGTTGCCGGTCGTGTACAGGGCCTGAATAACGGCCTCACCAATCAGAAGGGTATGCTCGAAGGGTTGGTGAAGGGCGGCAGTCTCGCCATCAAGCAGACCCGCGAACGCGAGTTGGCGGCGTGGATTGACGGCGACGTGGCGCGCCAGAAGAAGTATGGCGACGTGCTGCCGGCGCTCCGCGCGCTGCAGGCGGAGAGCGAGAAGACGCGCGAACAGTCCGCCGCGCTAATGTCGATGGCCAGCGCGTCCACATACCTCGGTGCGGCGCAGACCGCCTATCGACTTTCGACGGAACGGCCCAAGGCAGATATGGAGCGCGAAGCCGGGTTCCAGGAACGCGATTTGCCACGCATTCGCGAGGGTCAGGAACGCTTGCAGCGGACCATCGATCCAACGGTGGACCGAGCCTTGCTGCGTTGGGCGATGGGCATGGTTGCCGCGCTGCCGGCGGGACAGCGGATCGCTCCCGTGGATCAGGCCGCCGGTCTCAAGCCGGGCATGGCGAAGGCCGACGCCGATAAGGCGATCGACACTTTCCTGCAACGCCTGTATGCCGGCACGAAACTCGCCGACCGCGATTTCCGCATGGGCCTGATCGAAAAGAGCACCGCCGACCTGGTGGCGACCAAGGATTCGTTCATCATGCTCGCCGCCGCGATGGACCCGATGACGGAAGCCAATCGTGAGAGCGCCAAGAATCGCGGCGGAGCCCAGGCGCGCCTCATGCCCCGCTACATGGAAGCCCTGCTGTCAAAGGCCGGCGGACTGGTGGCGCCGGACGCGAACAGCACCCTGCGCGTGACTTACGGTCAGATCAAGGGAGTGGATGCGAAGGACGGCCTGTTCTACAAACCGCAGACGACCATCAATGGCATCGTGGAGAAGCAGACCGGAGAGGGCGAGTTCGACGCGCCGAAGGTGCAGTTGGATGCCATCGCCGCGTTCAAGGCGGGTAAGAAATCGGGATACGCCGATGCGTCGTTGAAGAGTGTGCCGGTCAATTTCCTCTCGACGGTGGATACGACGGGAGGCAATTCCGGCTCGCCGACGCTCAACGCGAAGGGCGAGTTAGTCGGCCTGCTCTTCGACGGTACCTACGAGTCTGTGGCATCGAACTACCTGTTCGATCCGACGACTACACGCTCCATCCATGTGGACAGCCGGTACATGCTGTGGAACATGGCCGAAGTGGATGGCGCGGGCAATCTGCTCGAAGAGATGGGGATCAACCCACCCACGGCGGTGCGGAGTTCGACCGCCGCTCCGGTCAAAATCAGCTCAACGCCGAAGGGCGCTCAGTAAGCTGGCGAGGGGAGCGAGCGCCGCTCGCCCCTCTGGACCTTGGCCAACTGCTGCTGCGAGCCGGTCTTTGTGGGGCGGACTTCAGGCTGCGACCGACTTCAGTCGGTGCACCGGCTGAAGGCCGGAGTTTCCCATAGCGCGAATTACTTAATCGTCCCGGCCAAAGCCATCGCCGCCCAATTGCTGGCCGCGGCCGAAATGAACTGATCCGCTCCGTGCGGAAACTCGCTATCGAAATAGGGCTGTAGCGGCGACGCCCGAGTCTGCACGTGCCACGACCCATCTGCCAACTGGGACTTCATCAAAAACGCGGCCCCACGCGCATTACCTATACCGGCCGCCTTCAGCGCCACCAATGCCTGCCCGGTCGCATAAGCATCCGAAGCCAGCGCCTTGGTCTGACCCCAACCTCCGTCCGCACGCTGCAAAGCCAGCAACCCTTGCGCGGTCTCGCGGATCGCCGACTGACTCGCGCCTCCCCAACTCAATCCCAGCGCCTTGAATACAAAGTCCTCCGTGGTGATCGGCTGCGCCTTCTCCAGCCACCGGACTCCTCTCTCTGCCGACCGATCGTAATCGGCCGCCCGGCTCTTCGGATGGTACGCCTTCAGCGCCCGGATCGACGCCGCCGTCACTTCGAAATCGCTCGACTCCAATGGCGGCCGCAGCGCGATGCACACCCAGCGCCCATCGGCGGCCTGACTGTTCTTTACGTACCGCGCCCAAACATCGGTAATCGGATCGCTTGCGTAGCCGTCCGCCGCCAGCCCCAGCAGAATATAACTGACCGTATCCACCGCGCCCGGCAAGCCATCGTGCTCCAGCGCCCGCTCCGCGTTCTCCTGTAAAAATGCCGCGATCTTGCGCGGCTGATCCCTGGCGATCTGCTCGTTCACCTTCACGCCCTTCGAACGCGCGGCGGCAACCGACATCGAGGTCAGCGAGTTATTGTGGCAAGAGACGCAGCCTCCCCTTTCCAAAAACGCGACATCGGCCCGTTGCAGCGCCGGCAGAATCCGCTCCACGGCAATCTTAGGCGACGAGGCCGCCTGTCGCTGCAATTCCGGCGCAGTGGCCGGCTCCTCCGCGGCCCCGGCCCGCGTGAAAGCCTCTGCCAGCGCGGACTTGCCCTGCCTCCTCGTCAGTTCCAGCAAACTGAGGCCGGTCGGATTCCTGGCACGCACATCCGCCCCGCGAGCGATCAAGTCGGCAAGCGTCTCCGGCGGAATCTCCGCGTGAGAGACTGCCACCATCCGGAGCAGCGGCGCGGCGGGTTGCGCTCCGCGTTCCAACAGCGCTTTCAAGCGCGCCACATCGCCCGCCCGGACCGCGCCTGACAATCCGTTCGCCACATCGGCTGGTTCCGCCACCGGTAGCAGCATGTCGAAGCACGCGGTGCAGCCTGCTACCAGCAACGGTCCCAGCGGAATCCCCTTCTTGCCCCCGCCGTGATCCAACAGCATTTGCACCACCCTCGGGTCGCGCGATCCCACGGTAACGCTCAGGATGCCGCGGCCATCCGGAAAGCCGATGCGCGCGTCCGCTCCCTTCTCCAGCAGAAGTTTCACCACGGGATACGCACCCGACTGTCCGGCTGCGATCAGCAGAGCCGTCTTTCCCTCCCCGGATCGCAGGTTCGGGTCGGCGCCGCCTTCGAGCAGCGCTCTGGTTTTCCCCTCATCGTCGGCCGAATACATCAGCGCCGTCCCGCCATCGTCATTTTGGGCATTTGGGTTGGCCTGTTTGCCGAGCAATAGCTGGACCGCGTCCACGTCGCCATAGACCGCGGCGTACATAAGTGGCGTCCACCCTCGCTCTCCCTTGGCGTTTGCGGCCTCGGGTCGCTCGCTCAATACGCGCTCGAATTCCTTGGGCGCTCCGTTGCGCAGCGCGAGCATCATCTTCGCTACCGTGGGATTTGCAGCCGCCGAACTTCTCTCGCCCGACAGGGCATCCGGCCAATCCGCACCCTCGTCGATCCATTTCTTGACGGTGGCGATTTGCTCCTTCCCCAAAGCTCCGCCCGGAGGCATCTGCCCGGCGCTCACACGGCGGTACAACAAGCTGCTTTCACTTTTTCCCGGTACAATCCGGGCGCCATTGGCGCCTACCCGGTTGGGTAGCGCGTCCCGGCGCCGGTCAAGCCGGAAGCCCCGCATTTGTTGCGCAGGGCCGTGGCACTCCACGCAATGCTCCCGCAAGATCGGCAGGACCTCGCGCCCGAAATCCACCTTCGCCGGGACCTGGGCCACCAGCGCACTCCCCGCCAAAAGCCCGAACACAATTTTGCTGGGCATAGCTTCCACTCCTCCGTTCCAGACTGGCCAATTATAAGCCTTTGCGGAGGTGCTGTCCCGTCGCGCACCGGACGCATAAAAAAATCCGATGCGCCGCATAGAAAGTTCCGTCTTTCGGCCCCCAAGACCGGGAGAGACAATAACGAATACTGCATTCAAATCTTAGGATTGGTCCCACGATGAACCTCCTTACGAGAACTGCCGCTCTGTCCCTGCTTGCCGCCCCTGCGGCCATGTGGGCACAGGCAACCCCCGATCTCAATGCCAAACTGGCGGCCATGGAAGCCGCTACCAAAGCCGCGCAAAGCGCCGGCGATAATGCCTGGATGCTGGTCTCTTCCGCCCTGGTGCTGATGATGACCGCCCCGGGCCTCGCACTCTTCTACGGCGGGCTGGTCCGCCGCAAAAATGTCCTCGGCACCATGATGCACAGCTTCATCCTCATGGCCGTCGTCACCATCATCTGGGCCGTTGCCGGCTACACCCTGGCATTCGGCGGATCCTCCCCCTACATCGGCAATTTTCAGTTCGCTTTCCTCGATGGCGTGGGTTCCACCCCCAACGCCGATTACGCCGGCACCATCCCCCACGCCACCTTCATGGTGTACCAGTTGATGTTCGCCATCATCACTCCGGCGCTCATCTCCGGCGCCTTCGCCGAACGCATGAAGTTCAGCGCCATGCTCCTCTTCACCGTCCTGTGGACCTTCATCGTCTACTTCCCCATGGCACACATGGTCTGGGGCAAGGGCGGATTACTCAACGCCTTCTCGGGCGGTAAGATCCCCTGCTTCGATTTCGCGGGCGGCACCGTCGTCCACATCACCAGCGGCATCTCCGCCCTGGTCTGCGCCATCTATCTCGGCAAGCGCGTTGGCTTCCCCAGCAACACCATGAAGCCGCACAACCTCGTCATCAGCACCATCGGCGCCGGCCTCCTCTGGGTCGGCTGGTTCGGCTTCAACGCAGGCAGCGCTCTCGCCGCCAACGGACTCGCCACCAGCGCCTTCGTGGCCACTCACTTCGCCGCCGCCTCCGCCACCCTTGCCTGGATGGCAATCGAATGGCTGGACGCCGGCAAGCCCAGCGTGCTCGGCGCCATTTCCGGCTGTGTCGCGGGACTGGTCGCCATCACCCCCGCCTCCGGCTTCGTCAAGCCCTTCCCCGCCATTATGATCGGGATCGCCGCCGGCGTGATCTGCTACTTCATGGTGACGCGCGTCAAGAAAATGTTCGGTTACGACGACGCCCTCGATGCCTTCGGCATCCACGGGGCAGGCGGCACCCTCGGCGCCATTCTCACCGGCGTTTTCGCCACCAACGCCGTCAACGACGGGCTCAAGGATGTCGCCGGCAAACCTCTGCCCCTCGGTCTCGCCGATGGCAACGGCGGCCAGATCCTCAATCAGTTGGGCGGCTGCGCCATCGCCATCGGGCTCGCCGTAGTCGGCACCCTGATCATTCTCAAGATCGTCGATGCCGTTATCGGCGTACGCGTCACCAAAGAGCAGGAAAGCGACGGCCTGGATCTCAGCCAGCACAACGAAGAAGGATACGTTTTTGAAAACTAGCGGCCCATTCGCGAATCAAGCGTGGATCGCGCCCGCGACTCGAGCCTCACGCGGAGCCGCGACCGTCAGGGAGCGGTTGTCACTCCCCATCCCCTGCAACCAGACAGACCTGTTACGGTGATCATATGAAAAAAATCGAGGCCATCGTCCAGCCCTTCAAGCTCGACGACGTCAAGGAAGCTCTCAAGAGTATCGGGATCGACGGCATGACCATCGCCGAAGTCCGGGGCCACGGCCGCCAGAAAGGCCACAAAGAGGTCTACCGCGGACAGGAGTACAACGTAGACCTCCTGCCCAAGGTCAAGATCGAACTCGTCGTCCCCTCGGAACGCGGCGACGAGGTCATCAATACCATCATCACTGCCGCACGTACCGGCAAGATTGGCGATGGCAAGATCTTCGTCTACGACGTGCAGCAAGCCATCCGGATTCGAAATGACGATCGTGGCGAATCAGCCATCTGACAACCCGGCGCGCATCCGTGAGCACTTCCTCGCCACCGGCGACGCACTGACCGCGCTGGCCGAACGCACCGCCGAAGTCGACCGGCTGGTCATCGATGCCGCCGCACGCCTGCTCTTTCCGCCGCTCGCCTCAAATGTAGCCGTCCTCGCAGTGGGCGGCTATGGGCGGCGGCAGTTGTTCCCATACTCCGATATCGACCTGCTCCTCCTGTTCCCCTCGGACCGCCACATCGCCGCAGCCAAGGAGCCCATCTCCGCCTTCCTTCAGCACCTCTGGGATGCCGGCCTGCGCATGAGCCACTCCGTCCGCACGCCCGACGAGTGCGCCGAGGTCCACGATTCCAACACCGAGCTCAACGTCAGCCTCCTCGACCAGCGCTTCCTCACCGGCGACCGCACCCTCTACGCCGGGCTTGCCGATCGCCTGCCGCGCTTTATCCACGCCAATCGCGACGCCCTGGTTCGTAATCTCGCCCAACTTACCCGCGACCGCCACGCCAAGTACGCCGGTACCTTCTATCACCTGGAGCCCAACGTCAAGGACACTCCCGGCGGCCTCCGCGATTTCCAACTCGTCTGCTGGCTCGGCCAGTTACGCGACGGCGTGGCAGACCCCAGCAGCCAGTTGCGCGACGCCTATCACTTCCTCGCCCGCCTGCGCTGCTACCTGCACATACAGACCGGTCGCGACAGTAACCTGCTCTCCTTTGACGCGCAGGACGCCCTCGCCGAACACTGGCAGCTCCCCAACGCAGCCCAGTGGATGCGCGAATATTATCGTCACTCGCGCAATATTTATCGCGCCGCCCTCCGCACGCTCGAAGCCGGCGAAGTCCAGGTCAGTTCCCTATTCGCCCAGTTCCGCGATTTCCGTTCCCGCGTCTCCAACTCCGAATTCAGCGTGCACCACGAGCGCGTCCACTTCCGCACCCCGCAGCGCCTCGATGTCGAGCCCGAACTCGCCCTCCGCCTCTTCGAATTCGTTGCCCGCCACGGCTTCCGTGTCTCCTCCGAAGCCGAACTCCGCCTGGAAGCCCGCCTGCCCCGCCTGCGCGAATATTTCTCCGCGCCGCCGCAGCCGCTGTGGCCCGCTCTCAGCGCCATCATGGCCCTGCCTCAGGCGCCCCTCGCCCTCCGCGCCATGCACGATACCGGCATGCTCACCGCGCTCTTCCCCGAGCTCGCCGACATCGAGTGCCTGGTGATCCGCGACTTCTTCCACCGCTATACCGTTGACGAACACACGCTCGTCACCATTCAGAACCTCTGGGCGCTCCGCACCTCCACCGAGCCCGCTTACCGCTCCTTCCGCGACCTGCTCGCCGAAGTCAAAGACCCCGCTCCCCTGATCTTCGCCCTGCTCTTCCACGACGCCGGCAAGGCCTCTCCTGACGAAGGCCACGTTGACGCTTCACTGCGCCTAATTGACGAGCCAATGAATCGCATCCAGATGCCCTGGCCGGATCGCGAAATGGTCGCCTTCCTCATCGGGCGTCATCTCGATCTGTCTGCTGCGATGTTCTCGCGCGACGTCTCCGATCCGCAGACCATCATCGAAGTCGCCCATCAGATGGGCACCGTCGAACGTCTCAAATCCCTAACCCTGCTCACCTTCGCCGATATCAGTGCCGTCAACCCCACCACCATGACGCCATGGCGCGCCGAGCAGCTCTGGCAACTCTACCTCAAGGTCTATAACGAACTCACGCGCGAATTGGAGACCGAGCGGATTGACGCCGTCCCCACCGGTTCGCCCGAACGCATCGCCTTCCTGCAGGGCTTCCCGATTCGCTATCTGCGTACTCACTCCGAGGCCGAGATCGACGAGCACGTAGAGCTCGAAGCCAAAAGCCACAAGCGCGGCATGGCTGTAGACGTCCGCAGGCTCGATTCCGCCTGGCAGCTCACCCTGATCGCCCACGACCGCCCCGGGCTCTTCGCCGACGTCGCTGGAACCCTGTCCTGCTTCGGCATGAACATTCTCAAAGCGGAAGCCTTCTCCAATCTCCGCCACCTCGTGCTCGACACCTTCACCTTCTCCGACCCGGCTCGCAATCTCGACCTCAACCCCTCCGAGGTCGAACGTCTTCAGGCCACGGTGGACAAGGTGGTCACCGGCCGCACCGATGTGAAGGAGTTGCTTCGCAATCGGCCCAAGCCGGTGCTCCCCAGCAAGAAGGCCGGCATCGCCTCGCGAGTCGTCGTCGATTCCGCGGCCAGCGGCACCGCCACCCTCATCGAGATCGTGGCCGAAGACCGCCCCGGCCTGCTCTACGATCTCGCCACCGCCATCACCACCCACGGCGGCAACATCGAAGTCGTCCTGATCGACACCCAGGCACACAAAGCCATCGACGTCTTCTACGTCACGGCGAACGGCCGCAAACTCAACCCAGACGACCAAGCCGCCATCCAAACCGCCGTTCGCGGAGTGCTGTAGGGCAGCTGCGTTACTAGCTATAGTGAGATCGTGAGACTTCGCTTGGCCGCCACTATTGTGTCCGCACTCGCCGTCGCGCGCGCCGCAGACCTTACTCCGGAGCAGTCCCGCTTCATCGACCAGACCCGCGTCGCCGCCCTGAACTATTCCAAGTGGCTCCCCAATCTCATCTGTAACGAACGCATCCGCCGGGAAAGCGATTGGGGCACCGGCAAAATGGTGCGCGGCGACGACCTCACCGTCCAGGTCTCCTACGTCAACCAGAAGGAATCCTACCGCGTGATTGCGCGCGGCCATAGCAAGGCCAACCAGCGCCTCGAAAACATCCCCGGCGCGGTCACGCAGGGCGAATTCGGCAGCATGCTCCGATGGATCTTCGAACCCGATGCGCAGGCCGCTTTCGAGTGGCAGGGCGAAGCTATTGTCCGCGAACAACCCGTGGTCGTCGTGGCCTACCGCGTCGCCGCCGGCAAAAGCCGGATGGCCTTGCAGGCCTATACGGTCGCCGCCTTCGTTGCCTTCCGCGGCAAGCTCTCGATCGACCCCGAAACCCACCTCGTCCTGAGCCTGACTGCCTCGGCCGAAGGTCCCGAAGGCTTCGCCGTGCGGTCGTCCGACGTTCAGCTAGACTACGGCTGGAAGCCGATCGGCGGCCACGACTACCTCGTCCCCTTGCGCGCCGAAATCGCCATGGCGGAACTCTTCGCAACCAACCCGATGGCCCTGGCGCCGGGTGGACGCATCTACTCCAACGAATCCTGTATCGGCTGCCAGGCCAGCCAGCGCCCCAAGCCCAAGAGGATCGTTACCCAATATTTGAATCACATGGAATTCAGCGACTACCGCGAATTCACCGCCAGCTCCAAAGTCACCTTTAAGTAAGCAGGCAGCCTAATAGCCCTGGCGCTTCTCCACCACGTTCTCCAACGCTTTCCCGTCGCTGAACTTCTCAAACTGCGTCAGGAAAAACAGCATCGCCTGATGGGTCCAATCCGCCGTATGATCCGCGCAGTGCGGAGAAAGCAGCACATTCTCCAAGCTGTAAAACGGATGCCCATCCGGCAGGGGCTCGGTATCGAACACATCCAGCCCCGCGCCTTTGATCCGTCCCTCGGTGAGCGCCTTTACCATCGCCGCCTCGTTGATTACCGGACCGCGTCCCAAATTGATCACCACCGCATTGGGTTTCATAGCCTGGAATTCCTGCTCCCCAAGCAGTCCGCGCGTGTCCTCCGTCAACGGCGCCGCTGCCACAATGTAGTCCGATTGCCTGATCATTTCGATACGCTCGGACGGCGCATAGACCTGCTCCACCAGTGGATCGACCTGATCCAAGGACGGCCCGCGGCGCTTTACGGCCAACACCCGCATTCCCATGGACCGTACGCGCGTGGCCACGGCGCGCCCGATGTCCCCATACCCCAGAATGCCCACTGTCTGCCCCGTCACCTCGACGATGTCGAAGGGCTCCCAGCGTCCCGCCATCTGATTGCGCACCATGCGCCGCAGGTCCTTGGCGAAATACAGAATCGCCGCCAGGGCAAACTCTCCCAGCGACTGGCTGAAGACGCCGCGCCCGTTGGTCAGCGGCACTGCGCCCTCCACCAACTCCGGGAACAACACGGTATCGAGGCCCGCCGAGCGCGAATGCACCCACCTCACCTTCGGACACATCGCGAATACGTCGCGCAATAACTGGCCCGATTTCGACCAGCTCAAAATCACCGTAGCCTCGGCGGCCAGGCGCTCGAACGCCTCCACCGAATTGCCCACCGCGATATTCGTCTCCGCGGGCAAACGCGCCAATAATTTCAAATCCGGGTCGGCCAGGTCCGCCGACAGCACCAGCACCGTTTCATTAGCCATCAGGAAAAAGCTACCACAGAAGGCTCCAACCTTGTCCATTAAAGGGTGGAGCCTGATACTGCCTTGCCCCACCCTACTCGATCTGGTAGCGTTCGGCCAGGGCTTCGGCATCGATGCCGGCTTCTACTTCGCGGGCCCGGAGGTCGGCGATAGCACGACGCATGTTGCGGACCAGGTCGCTGGCCTTGCGGCGTGCTTCGGCATCCAGGCCGGCGGCAATGTCCTGCACCTCTTGTATGCGATCCCGTTCGAAGGCTTGCAGGGCCGCATTTAGCTTGGCTTTTTCTTCGATTGCCGCCGGCCCTCTGGCGGCGAAGAAGGCTCGATTCAACGGGAGCATCGCGGCCAGATCCGCGCGCACCCGGGCCGTGACCGCGCCGAGCGGGTTGGGCGTCGCCGCGGTACGCGCGGGTGCGGGCGGCGCCGTGGGCTTGGCCGCGGCTGGGGAATCGTAGAGCGCGTTGAAGAAGAATTTGTACGTGCCGTGCGATTGCCCGCGCCACTGCGGGCGGAAACCGAACAGGTACACGCGGCCATCGCCGTAGAACACTTCGAGCGCCGCCGCCTTGCCCTGTATGCGTTCGGGGTGGAGCAGGTAGCCGCTCTCCAGGGGATTGCGTTCGCGCGGGTAAGCCGCAAGGACGGCGCCACGGAAACCGGCGCGCGTATCGAAGGCGGGTCCGCGCTCGAACATCACGATGGGTTCGCGCGGGAGGCCCTGCACGGCGATGTGCGCCGGGTCGCGGAGTTCGACGCGCAGCAGCGAGCCGCTGCAATAGAACTGCTCGGGCGTGAGCGTGGCGAGGCTGTTGGCCACCGGCAGGTGAAACTGATCGATGGCGAACTGGGTGGCGTTGTTGAACGCGATCAGCGTGCCGCCTTCGCGCACGAAGGCGCGCAGTGCCTCGGCGCCGGGTTCGCCGATGCCGCCCGCGTACTCGCCGGGAATGGTGCCGGGGGCGAAGCCTTCCATGATGGCTCGCTGACTGGAATCGGCCAGCAGAATGGAGTCGAAGCGCTCGCGGAGGTGGCCCGCCTGCACGTCGCCATTGCGCAGCGTGATGGGGGCGAAGCCATACTCTTCGAGAATCCAGCGGGTCCAGCCCTCGTCGATGGAGGATTGCCAGGGACGGTAGAGTCCGATGCGCGGCTTCTTGGTGGCCGAGGCGTCGGCGGGTGCAGAGGCGGCGGCCTGGAGCGTGACGGAGTGTTTGCGCGCGAGGGCGGTGGCGCGCGCGGCATCCATGCCGGAGAGCACGATGTTCGACTTGGAAAACGACGCTTGCGCACCCCCGGCCAGCGCTTCGTTGAGGGCCTTGAAGCTGGCGTTGGAATTGCGCGAGAGCGTGAAGAAGCCGCCCGTGCCCTGCACCGCGCCAGGGGCGGGAACGGCGGCGTCGATGGGGCGCAACGCGGCGCGCTGTTCGGGGGTGACGCGCGTCAGGACAGTGGCGGTCTCGACGCCCATCTGCATGGGGAGTGTCCATCCGGCGACATCGTAAGGGCGCTGTGGAGGGCCGTTCGGAGTGGCTCGGAGGTCGGGCCATTGCTGCGGTTCGAAGAGTTCCTTGACGAGCGGGGAGAAGGGCTGATCCATGAGGACGACCCAGGCGTTGCGGTACTCGCGGCCGTTGGCGGCGAACGACGCGGCGGCCTGATGGACTTCGATGCCGTTGATGAGCAGCTTATCGATCAGGATGGCGGCGGCGTTGGAATCGTGCTGCTCGCGCGGGATGACGTAAGCGAAAGGCGGCTCGCTGCGGAAGCGCGCCATGTTGTCGCGGGCGGCCTGGTAGCGGTTGTAGAGCAGGGCCTCGCGATGTTTGGCGGCGGTATCGAGCACGGACATGGAGGCGCCGAGCATATATTTCACGGCATCGCCAAGGCGCCACCAGCCGCCTTTCCAGGGACTCGAGTAGAAGATCTCGGAGCGCAGGTTCTGGCGATCGCGGGGAAAATCGTTGACCGCGTAGTAGTGCGGCGTGGCGTAGGAGTAGAGCGCGGTTTCGGTGAAGAAGGCGATGGAATTGCGGAAGATGTGGGTGAAATCGAGGAAGCCGGGATACCAGTTATCGAAGCCCACGCGGTGCACGGCGCCGGGCATGCCGTGCTCGTCGAGGTAGGCCGCCATGTCGATGCCGAGGACGTTGAGCCAGCGCGCCATGAGCGGATGAATGTTGCTGGAAATGGGCTCGGTGAAGGGCGGGATGAAGATGCGCGTGGGGAAGGGCGCGGTCTGGTGGTGGCAATAAAAGATGACGGGATCCCACTCGATTTCGGTGCGCGTAACGTTGCGCGATTCGAGCATGTTGTTCATGTAGCCGTCGCGGTTGTTGTCGTGGCCGACGTATTCCTGGTAGAGGTCGGGCAGCGACGAGGTTTCGAAAGGCGTGCCGAGATTCTTGCGATACCAGGAGACCACCTCGTCCTGGCCATCGGGATTGAGGGTGGGCCAGAGCATGAGGATGACGTTATCGAGGATGGCGTCGATGTCGGGATCGCCCTGGGTGGAGACGAGTTTGTAGGCGAGGGCGATGGATTGTTGGGCGCCGGCGACTTCGGTGGAATGTAGGCCGCCATCGATGTGGACGATGGCTTTGCCTTCGCGGGCGAGGGCGTGGGCGGCGGTGTCGTCGAGTCCGCGGGCGTGGGCGAGGCGCTGCGAAATCTGCTTCTGGCGGTCGAGCGCGGCGAGATTGGCGGGCGAGGATATGATGGCGATTTCCCAGTCGAGGCCGCGCGTCGTTTTGCCCACATTGATGATTTTGATGCGATTGCTGGCGGCGGCCAGGCGGCGGAAATAATCGCGCGATTCCTGGTAGTTTGCGAGGTAGAAATCGTCGCCGGGTTTATGCCCGAGAACGGATTCTGGAGTGGGGATGGATTGGGCGGGGCAGAGGGGTAGCAGGGCTGCGGCGAGGAGAAGCAGGAGGAGACGCATTTTCCAGATGGTAGCGCGGAAAATGCGTCTCGATGGATGGCCGCGGTGCTACTTTTTCTTGGCGGGCTGCTTGGCAATCACCAGATCTTTGATCTTGGCGTAGGTGGCGTCGGGAACGATGTTCTTGGAGGTCAACTGGCTCTTGTTGGCGTACGGGCGTCCGGCAATGATCTTGGCGGAGTAAGCGTCGCCGATGCCGGGAAGGGCTTTGAGGTCGGCCTCGGAGGCGGTGTTGAGGTCGACGAGTTTGCCGGCTGAAGCGTCCTTCGCGGCGGACTTGGCGGCGGTTTTGGCCGTGTCCTTCGCGGGCGCCTTCTTGGCGGCTTGGGGGGCGGCGAAGAGGGCCATCGCCATGATGCTTACAAGGATAAGTCGAAAAAACTTCATCTCAGGATTGTACACGGGAGGCGGCCCCTTCGCTGCACCATGCCTCCGGCCTGCGGCCGGCGCCACAAATCAGGTGAGGCGGATTTCTATAGCGGCTACCGAATGCTTGGGTAGCACGACCTCCACGGCGTTGCCTCGCAGGGTGGCGGCGAGTGGGGCCGGGGTCACTTCGTTGGGACGGTCGAAGGTGTTGCGGCCGTTGGGCTCGGCGTGCGTCAGCACGGTAGCGCGGGCTTCGACGGCGGTGGCGCCGGGCAGGTGGAGGCGGGCGGTCAGCGGCGCATCGAGCGAAGGGTTAGTCAGCGTAACGGTGACACGTCGATCCTTGATCGAGGCGGAACCGGAAATCCCAGGCATCTTCGCCGTACCCGCGGCTGACGGCACGGTGAGTTGCTCGGCGCGTGCGCGCAATTCCACGGCCTGCGCACCCATGTGATTCTTGTACATTTCGAAGACGTGGAAAACGGGTGTTCGGGTGTAGCGATCGCCGCTAGCGAGGAAAAGCGAGTGCAGACAGTTGATTGTCTGCGCGACATTGGCCATGACGACCTTGTCGGCGTGGCGATTGAAGACGTCGAAGGACACGGCGGTGTGGAGCGCGTCGCGCAGGGTCAGCGGCTGGGAGAGCAGGTGCATGGGCGCGGTCTCTTCGCCCGGCGGATACCAGACGCCCCACTCATCGACGATCAGTTTGGTGCGGTGATCGGGGTCGAACTTGTCGATGGCGGCCCAGTGGCGTTCGATCACGGCTTCGGTACGCAGGCCTTCGCGGATCACGTCATACCAGCCGCGCGCGTCGAAGCTGGCGACCTTCTCCTTGCTGCTGCGGAAATCGGTGTAGTAGTGGAGCGAAAGGCCATCGACCACGGAACGGTGGCCGCCCTGCATGGCTTCGAAGAAGCCGGTGGTCCAGGCGAGGTCGAGATCGCGCGAATGGCCGCGCGGGCCGACGGCCACCAGATAGGGCTTGGGCGCGTAGGCCGGGAACTGGGTGACGAACTTGCGGTACTGGGTGGCGTATTCCTGCGGCTTCATGTCGCCGCCGCAGCCCCAGCTTTCGTTGCCGACGCCCCACCATTTGACCCCGAAGGGCTGCGGGTCGCCATTGGCGGCGCGTTCGGCGGCGTGAGACACGGTGCCGGTGGGCGCGTTGCAATAGAGCACCCAATCGTGAAATTCCTGCGGGGTGCCGGAGCCCACGTTGGCTGCGAGGTAAGGCTCGGCGCCGGTGAGCCGGCAGAGGCGCATGAATTCGTGGATGCCGAACTGGTTGGTCTCGGTGTGGTCGAGGCCGGGGGGTAGGCGCTCCTGCCAGAAGTTGTAGGTGCGCGGGCGCGGATTTCGCCCGATGCCGTCGCGCCAGTGGTAGCCATCGGCGAAGCAGCCGCCGGGCCAGCGGAAATTCGGCGCGCCGATGCGTTTCATGTCGTCGACGAACTGGCGGCGAATGCCATCGACGTTGGCGATTTTGGAATCGCGGCCCACCCAGATGCCGTCGTAGATCACGGTGCCGAGATGCTCTATGAAGTGGCCGTAGATGTGAGGGCTGATGGTTTGGTTGGTGGGGACCAGTTCGATATCGGCGTCCGCGGCGAAGGCGGGGCGAAGCGCGGCGGCAACGCCGGCGGTGGCGGCTCGGAGAAGTGTGCGTCGATTCATTGAGGGCTACTTTTGTGCGGTGGCGAAAAGGAAGAAAAAGGTACGGCGCATGGTTCCCTCCGCAATCGATTAGATCATACTTTGAAGAGTGATGAATAGGGCGGAACTTGCCAAGGCCGAGGCGCTGCCGCTGCACTCGCGCACTCCGGTGGAATGGGGGCGCGCGGTGCTGGCGGAGCCGGTACGGCTGTTGATCGACCACGCGTTTCTGGAGAAGAAGGCGGCGAGCAATGCGCTCGAGCTGCTGACTCGCTGGCCGGGCGAATATGTGGACGGGTGGATGGAGACCATGACCGGGATCGCGCGCGATGAGGCGGCGCACCTGGCGCAGGTGACGCGCATTCTGCGGCGGCGAGGGGCGCGTCTGGAACGCATGCACAAGAATCCCTATGCCACCGGGCTGCGCCTGCTGGTACGCAAAGGGCACGCGGGCGAGGCGCTGGACCGGCTGCTGGTGTCGGCACTGATCGAAGTGCGGTCGTGCGAGCGGTTTGCGGTGCTGGCAGCGGTTTGCGAGGATGCGGAACTGGCGGATTTCTACGCGGGGCTGTTCGCCTCGGAGTTCGGGCACTACCGGGTGTTCCTGGAGCTGGCGCGCAAACTGGAGAATTTGGAGGTGGTGGAGGCGCGCTGGCAGGAGTTGCTGGCCGCGGAGGCGCGGATTTTGGGGGAGCAGGAAGCAGGCCCGCGGATTCATTCGGGTGTACCGTCTGGTATTGCGCCGGACGCGGGACAATCTGCTACACTCAGCCGCGACGGGAGGCAGTCATGACGGTTAAGTCGTCGTTCGCCGAAGTAAATTTAGATGTCGAGCCTGGGAAGAAATCGCGGGCCGTGGAGCTGGATCCGGACGAACCGTTTCGCATTCTGCTGATGGGCGATTTCAGCGGGCGAGGCGGCTGCGATTGGAAGGCGATCGAGATCGACCGCGATAATTTCGATGAGGTGATGGAGAAGGTCGCCCCCGAATTCGGCGGTTTGCGTTTTCGGGAGATCGACGACTTCGGTCCGGATGCGATCTACGGGCAGAAGGGCTTTCAGGCGTTGCGCGAGGCTCTGAAAAGCGCTCCGGCGGCTCCGCCTGCGGCACCGGCCGCGGAGCGTCCGGCGCCACGGGCCGGCATGAGTCTGCTGGATTCCATGCTTGAGGATGTCGAGCCCACGCCGGCTCCGCGGCCACAGGTGACGAAGCGCGGCCTGGAGGGCGTGGTGGACAGCATCGTGTCGAAATATGCGGCGCCCGCCGAGGATCCCGCGATCGCGCGGAGGCGGTCGGAGGCTGACGCCGAGGCTGCCGATAGCATGCGCGCGATTCTGCACAACGGACGGTTTCAGGCGCTGGAGGCGGCTTGGCGGGCGGTGTACCGGCTGGTGCGCGAGGTAGAGACGGACGAGCAGTTGAAGATCTACCTATTGGATGTGGGGAAGGCGGAACTGCTGGCGGGGCTGGCCGATGGTCAGGTGGAGAAACTACTGACCCACCGTGAGTGGGCGTGGAGTGCGGTGGCAGGGAATTACACGTTTGGGCAATCGGCGCAGGACGCCGGGATGCTCGGCATGTTGGCGAAGGTGATGGCGCGGGCGGGGGCTCCCTTCCTGGCAGAGGCGGACCCGGGAAATGGCGGCCCCGAGTGGGAGGAACTACGACAAGCGTCGGAGGCGCAGTGGATCGGGCTCGCGATGCCCCGATTCCTGCTACGGCTGCCGTATGGCAAGAAGACGGTAACCACAGAGCGCTTCGAATTCGAGGAGATGCCGGGGGCGCCGGCACACGGACATTACCTGTGGGGCAATCCGGCGTTTGCGTGCGTGCAGT